>JAOZLI010000358.1 GCA_029934915.1 Desulfocapsa sp.
GTGTTTAAGACACCTGCCAAAGCGCTCTGGTCTATAACCTGTCCCTGCAAAATTGTCCGGGGGACGATACCAGTACCACCCGTCGTAGTAATTTCCATCCCTGCCAATCGTTCCGACCAACTCCTGTCCAGGTGGCCATGCACCTCTATCCGGTAGGTTGCGGGCAACTCCATTGCCGGAAAAGAAGTGGCTATTGTTTTTTTCCGTGATTTTAATTTCATGTAGAGATTATGGCATTCATTCTTATAAAAATGAATACCCCGAAAAGATGTAATAAAGATGTAGACGAGGAAGGGGGGGGAATTGAACTAGGAAAGGATACCTTGAGAAAAGGCCTGTTCAACAGCCTGGCGGCGGTTCTTGACCATAAGTTTCTTGTACATATTAGCGATATGACGCTTAGCTGTTTCCCGGGAGATAAAGAGGCGATCAGCAATTTCCTGGTTGCTGAGCCTTTTGCTGAGCAGTTCCATGATCTCCTGTTCACGATGTGTCAACGGATTTGGTATTGAGGCAGATGCTATAATAGTTGCTTCCGTGGTGGATTTTGGAATCGATTCACTGCTATTTGTGAATTGTTCCTGTTTAAATGCCTGAAGCAATTTTTTAATATACTCTGACGCAGCCCCTCTATTCTCCAGGCGAAGCAAAATATTTCGCATATCCGCTCCCTGGTCAAGAAAATGTCGGATGAATCCACCTGACTCAGCAAGGGAAAGTGCCTGTGTCAGTTTTTTATCAGCTGCCACCTCATCTCCCACAAAATTGTGCAGTAAAGCCTGCATGGCCAGAATATTTATCAGACAATAGTAGTTATGGATGGATGTATAAAAACCATGTAAGCGGGTGAGAAGATCTGCCGCCTGTTGCCTGCTCTCTTTTGTATTTATAGTCAAAAGAATTCGGGCCAGCGTCAGTTGCGGTACATAAAAACGATGAGCTGTCGCGAAGGGCTCGGGGGTATAGCTTTTCGTCCACTGAAGAGCTTCGGCTATCTTGCCCTGACGAAGGGCAAGTTCTGCTTGAAATGCATAGGCTAGTTGCAGTAAGGGGGCATTACCGGTATCAAGACCATAGCGGACAACAGATTCAGCTATCTCATTTGCTTCGTCTGCACAGCCGTGTTCCTGCCTGATGAGGGCTAATACAAATGAGCTATGAGCAAAATTAAAGATATTTATTTTATTACGAGTCCTGACAGCACCTGCTAGTGAATTTTCAGCTTCGACCAGTTCGTTGCGACAATAGTGAGTGAGTCCTGTGAAATATTGGCCAAGATGAGTGCTTTCGGCTAAATGAAGTTCCTCGCCCAATTCCCAAAGTTGCTGCCCGGTTTGTTTTAGATTACCAAGATCCCCCTCCAGCCAATAGAGGAAGCAAAGGGTGATCAACAGGCGAGTATGGTAAGTGTTATGGTGAGCCTCCTTTTGTCTTAATTCTTCAAAAATGACCCTATGGGCATCCGTAAGGGCTCCTGTCAATTGCGATGACATGGCCAGCATTATGACGGCCATTCCTCTGGTACTGGAATTATAGGTAGGGTTCCCCTGCATAGCACGTTTTGCATGGGCAAGGGCACGTTCAGCATCACAGGGTGAGACTAGATAGTACTGAATACTGCGCAGGGCATCAACCTCCCCCTGCATCTCCCTTTTGGTCACTGATTGCTCAGGATTGTCAGCCAGGAGGGATTCGACCTGATTCAACACTTCCACCATTTCCAATACCCGCATCCTATTCCAGAGAATCCAGGCATCTTGTATCAATAATTCAGGACTTTTTTCAATGACAGCACGAGGAAGTTTATCCAGTAGAAGTCCCAGGCGATGCCATTGCTCTTTATTCATCATTTTATGACGATGACGTGCTACCAGTTTTCCGGCAACATCAGATTCACTACCGTTCATGGCATGATGGAATGCCTCTTCAATCATACCATTTTTCTCGAACCAGGATCCTGCTCTGTCATGAAGCATGGAAATTTCTACATTGGAATAGCGACTTTCCAGGGTACGTTGTAGAAGTTGCTGAAAGAGATTATGATAACGAAACCATTCATGGCTTTTATCAAGGGCTATACAGAAGATGTTTGATTCCTGCAGTTTATGCATAAATTCAGTTCCATCACAGGCGGAACCGCATAAATATTCACAGGCCGGATGACAAAGGGCTTTGCACAGAGGAGCACAAAAACGCTCAAGAATGGAAGTTTTGAGCAACCCCTCCCGCATAGTTGCTGACTGACGAGCAAGAACCTCGGCCATCAGGTAATCCTGAATATGGCGCGTGTCTCCCTTCATTTCACGCAGGAAATCATTCACATCATCACGGTTTTGCAGGCTGAGTGCCATCAGGCGTAGGCCAACACCCCACCCTTCTATTTTTTCATGCAGGTATGCCCGGGCAGACTCATCAATAGGAATTTCAATGGTTTTGCTCAGAAAGGCCGTCATTTCTGCCAAGGTAAACTGCAGGTCTTTTTGTCGAACCTCAAGAAGATCTCCACAGGCTCGAAAAGAATGTAAGGGAACGGGGGGATCCCTTCGAGTCAGCACAAG
>JAOZLI010000359.1 GCA_029934915.1 Desulfocapsa sp.
CTCGGCATGCAACGTATAGCTTACACATCCCTGTCGAATCCGTTTCGCCCCCATATTTTGTTTAGTAGTTTAGGCCATTAGGCTATCAGGGTGGTGTTAATACAGACTGTCTTTTGTTGTTACTAACAGCCTAAACACCTTCAGCCTATCACCCTATATTATATTATGCCGCATGGCACGTTGTAATTCACGGTTACTCTGCTTTTCTTTGAGAGACGCCCGTTTATCGTATAATTTTTTACCACGGGCTAGACCCAGTTCAATTTTAGCCTTCCCATTTGCTATAAAGTAAATCTTCAGAGGAATCAGCGCAAATCCCTTTTCACGTAATTTGCCAATTAGTTTTTTGAGTTCCCGTTTATGAAGCAGCAATTTTCGTACCCGCCTTGGCTCATTCGGGTTATGGGTGGCAAAAACATAAAAGGAAATATGAACGTTATGCAGGTACAGTTCACCCCGATTGTCGATCTGGGCATACCCATCCTTCAAATTTGCTTTTCCTGCCCGAAGTGATTTCACCTCGGGGCCTCGTAGTACCATTCCGGCCTCGTAAGTGGCCTCAATATGGTAATCGTGGAAGGCTTTTTTATTCTTGCAGACGATCTTTACAGTTCGTCCTGTCTCTTTTTTTGCCATTCTTATTCGGCGGTTACCCGCATTGCTTCTTCGTAAGTTGTAATTCCTGCTTTGACCTTTTCCCAAGCATCCTCACGTAAAGTAGTCATTCCTTCACGGATTGCAAGCTGTCTAATCTCATCTACACTTATTCCGGTGCTGATCATCTGCTTCATCTGATCAGACAGTGGGAAAATTTCAAAGATTCCACATCGTCCTTTGTAACCCGTTCCTCTGCATTTTTGGCAACCTTTTCCACGTTTTAGAGTGTATGTTTCTCTGTCTGCCACAGGGAAACCAAGTTTTACGAGTTCCTTACCTTCTATTTCAAAAGATTCGATACAATGGAGGCAGATTGTGCGCACAAGTCGTTGCGCAAGAGCACCAAGAAGAGTGGAGGAGATAAGAAAAGGTTCAAGGCCAAGATCCCGTAGACGAGCAATGGATGAGACCGCATCGTTGGTATGGAGTGTTGAAAAAACAAGATGGCCAGTCATAGCGGCTTGAACTGCGTGGGATGCTGTATCAAGATCACGAATTTCACCAATCATGATAATATCCGGATCCTGGCGTAGAATGTTTCTTAAGATGGTGGAAAAGGTAACACCTATAAGTGGCTGTACTGAGATCTGGTTAAAAGCCTCGTACACCATTTCCACGGGATCTTCTATGGTTATCAGGTTTTTTTCGGGTGTGGCAATTTTTTCCAGGGTGGAATACAAGGTTGTGGATTTTCCAGATCCGGTGGGGCCTGTAACAAGTACAATTCCGTGGGGTGACTTGATAAAAGAGTTGTATACTGTCCGATCACGTTGAGAAAATCCGAGTTTATCAAGATCCTGAAAAATCACATCCGGGTCAAGAAGCCGCATCACCACTTTTTCGCCGAAGGCCACAGGGACGGTTGAAACACGAACTTCCGCTTCTTTACCCCCTGCCATGGCGATTTTTATACGTCCGTCCTGCGGGCGTCTTTTTTCGGCAATATCGAGTCTTGCCAGAAATTTGATGCGGGCAATGATGGCGGCATGTACTGCTTTTGGCAGGTTGTAAATGGTGTGCAGCGCGCCATCAATCCGAAAGCGGATTACACAGTCATTACGCTTGGGCTCCACATGGATATCGCTGGCGGCCTGATCCAGTGCGTAATGAAAAAGATGGTTTACAGCAGACTTGATATGTTGATCCGAGGAAGAAATTTCCTTGGAAGACGATATTTTTACAAATTGCTCAAGGTTTCCGATATCAACCGATGAACCCAGCCCTGCACCACCAAACTGGCTCTCTGCTGCGCTGATGGAGTGCTGAAAACCGAAAAAATCAGCAAGAATTTTTTTGATATCAGATTTCGGTGCAATATAGGGCCTGACCTTTACCTGGTTGGCTTGCTCAATATCTTTTAAAACCGTTTTGTCATCAGGATGGTACACTGCAACTTCTAAAACTCCGTCCTGAAAATTAAAGGGGAGGACCATATGGCTTAAAGCGAAATTCCTGGGGATAGTCTTGGTGACCGTCTCCATATCAAGTTTCAGGGGATCCAGCTTTTTGAATGGAATATTGCATGCTTCACTTACCGCTTGAATGATGGCATCTTCATCCAGGAAAATTCCTTTTTTGCCGCCAATATGTAACTTGAAAGAGACAATAACATCTACAAGATCAGGAAAACTCTTGTCGAATTTGCGATCAGCACCAAATTTTTTCAGGAGTTTCTGGCGTTGTTTTCCTTTCTCAAGGGTAATAAACTGTTTCTGCTTGGGGGTGATCAGTCCTTTTTTGAGGAGCAGATCGAGCAGGGCATCTGAATTTAATAGTTTCATAACTTTTATTTACTTCTTTTTTAGCTTTCTTTTCAAGAAACTTTTCACTAAGCCCGCTATCTGGTATAGAATAATCCAGCGAAGCTATTATTTGATGGCGTCGTAAAAACTCTTCAT
>JAOZLI010000360.1 GCA_029934915.1 Desulfocapsa sp.
ATGGAAATGGCCATATCACCGGTGGATTGCAGCATACTGTCAAGAATGGCTTTTTCTTCAATTTGCCGCTTAACCTGTTGTAACTGCTGGTCCTTTTGTTTGATAACACCTTTGAGATGGTCTGTATAACTGGTACGCAAGCCCTTGACCATATCGGTTTCTGTGATGATGCCGACACAATGACCGCTGCTGTTGGTGACTACCAGACGTCGAAGCTTCATTTTTGTGAGAATTCTAGCGGCTTCATGGCTGGAGACATCCGAGAAAACTGTTTGTACCGGTGTACTCATAACCTCCTGGAGTATGATGCTTTGTAAATCTATTTTTGAATGGATAAGACGAAGGAGATCCCGTTCTGTGATGATGCCCATGGGAAAACCATTATCTTCCATTACCAGTGAGCTAATGCGGCGGTCATTCATGAGTCTCATAGCTACATAGACGGAAAGGGAAGATTTCAGGGTTACAACATCACGGCTCATAACCTGCCCCACACTCTTAAATTCCATGAAATATTCAAGGCCCAGGTGAGAGAGGAAATCTGTGCTGGTGATAATACCCATGAGCAAACCGTCATGATCGGTCACCACCAGATGACGAAAACGGTGCTGCAGCAGGAGTTGATAGGCTTCGCGGTAATCCATGTCAACGGAGGCTGTTAACGGCGGGCTGCTCATAACTTTCAGCATGGGCCAGGAATAATCAATTGTTCCTCCGGCACGGATTTGAATCAAGGCTCGTTCTGTAAATATTCCAAGGGGTATTTTGTCTTTGGCAACGATCAGGGCACTGAGCTTTTCCTGTGCCATGATCCCAAGCGCATGACTTACAGATGTATCCGGTGTGACGGTGAGAACCGGGGCGGTCATGATCTTTTGAAGCGTTTCTGTCATGCTATATCCAAATTTTAAATATCGACAGGTTCATTATGAATTCGTCATTTATTAAATCACACCCGAAATATTTTTGACAGGAGTTTTGGGAATAATAACAGAAGGTGCTCAGAAGTCTGTGTCAGGCAGGGCGTTTTTCCAAAGGAGTAAAGCTACATCCCTCAGCGCCACAGTAGTAACCTTGTTAAAAATGTTTCCTGATTCTTCTTGACCGCGCATGTGTTTATTCAATAGAATATTCTTATAGTCAGTAGAAAAGACGAATGGACAACATCTGAAGGGTACCCTGAACTTGATAAAGAAACAGGTCTTATGGAAAGTCAATCAACAGATATAAAAATTCCTGCTGATTATGGGGGGAGAATCCTTAGCGGGAATTACTCTGTCGAATTAAAGCAGCGAATTTCTCAAAGTATCTTCCAACTAAAGGAAGTTGGTAATTGGGGGATTTCCTCCTATTTCTATGTGGCAGCATGGCGTCAAAAGGAAAAAATAATCTGGTATGAATATATGGCACCAGTGCTCCTTTCATTGTTGTCCTGCAGTTGCAGGGAGGCAGCAGAAAAATTTCGCTCTCATGTCCTTGATCAACGCACTTATAGTTGTGGAGTTGGAGAAGTCGCTGTTGAAGAAGAAATCCTTTCATCGGGGACGCTTCGTGAGACGGGAGAGAATATTCGGCAAAAACGAGTGCGCAGTGGGAGAATGGAGGCCATTTATAAAATCGATCTGGATGTAATAAACTGGCTGAAAGATAGCTCAGTTTTGGAAACATGGCAGGACGATGATATCTGTCTCTCACTGGGGTGCCTTGTTGATGTTTCCAAGGAAATGGAACAGAAAGATCAGCTTTTTCAAGAAAATGTTATCGTCAACCGTGATAAATCCATCCTGGTAAAGGCCGAACGAACGGAGGCACTCGATAGCATGACTGCGAGGCTCTGTCATGAAATCAGGAATCCCATCGTTTCCATGGGAGGATTGGTGAAAAGGTTGGTGAAACAGTGTGATGCGGAAAGTAAAATAGGTCGATATCTACAGGTGATTGATCAGGAGGTTGAGCGCCTGGAAAAAATTTTAGTTGGGTTTAGTGAATATAACCGTCCTTTCGAATTGAATAGAGAAGTTGTTGTCGCAAAGGATCTTGTCAGCTCAGTTCTCGGACTTTTGAAAACTGAAATGGGACAACTCAACATTAAAGTATTTTTGCATTGTGTTGATGAATTACCTTCACTTTTTGTCGATCGAAAACTCCTGGAAGAGGCATTGCTGCATATTCTTAAAAACAGTATGGAATCACACCATGACGGAGGAGAGATAATGTGCAGTGTCGAGCAACAGGCGCAAAATATGCTGATTACCATCCATGACCAGGGGGTGGGAATTAAGGAATATCATAAGCATAAAGTTTTCGAACCGTTTTTCAGCACCAAAATTTACGGGGCAGGGCTTGGCTTAACAATGGCCGAGAAAGTAATTGCTCTTCATGATGGTAGTCTTGAGATACAGACTGCCATTGAGGGGGGGACAAGAGTAGTTGTTTCGTTGCCATTAGTGAATTATGTCCAATGAAACTGGTACACCTTATAAAAAAGCTATGGAAACAGTTGTCTAGATAGTATGGGTGGTGTCTTGGTACAGGTAAGAGCGGTACATGAT
>JAOZLI010000109.1 GCA_029934915.1 Desulfocapsa sp.
AATGTCCAAAGGAACCCCAAATGGCAAACGACATAGTCAACGTCAGAGACAATATAGACAAAATAGATAACACGATCCTTGGTCTCCTTAAGGAGCGAATCGGTCTTGCAAAAAATATCGGTCAATTAAAAGATGAAGGAAAACGAGCAAAATGGGATCCCTTGCGGGAACGCCAGATATATGAACGACTGCAAGGACTCAACGAAGGTGAATTCCCAGACAAATCCCTGCATGCTATTTTTCATGAAATCATCACCACCTGCAGACTCTCTCAACAGAAGATTGGAGTATCCTACTTAGGACCCGAAGCCACATTTACCCACCTGGCCGGTGTGAAATACTTTGGTCAATCTGCAAGTTATCACGCCATGGAGTCCATTGCAGATGTATTTTCAGAGGTGGAAAAAGGACGTACGCAGTACGGGATCGTCCCCGTGGAAAACTCCATCGAAGGTGCTGTCTTTTCCACCCTGGATTCCTTTATGAAATTCAGAACCAAAATATGCGGTGAAATACGCATGGAGATCAGCCACAACCTTGTTTGCCAATCAGGTGACATAGCAGACATTCAAACAGTGGCTTCTCACGCCCAACCTCTGGCGCAATGCAGGGAATGGTTACGTAAGCACCTTCCATCGTGTCCCACTCTCCCTGTTTTTTCCACGGGTGCAGCAGCGCAGATGGCAGCAAATAACCCCAATATTGGAGCCATTGCCTCTTCCCTTGCCATTACTACCTATGATCTGCAGGTGGTTGTTAAAGGAATAGAAGATTATCGTGGAAACACCACCCGTTTTCTTGTGATTGGGAAGGAATCTCCCTCGCCAAGTGGAACGGACAGAACATCCATACTCCTTGGCCATATGGATCGTCCCGGTGCCCTCAATGAAATTTTAAGTGTCATTGCCCGGGCAGGAATAAATCTGGCGAAAATCGAATCACGCCCAATCAAAGGGAAACAGTGGAAATATCTCTTTTTCCTTGATCTTCTGGGCCACATCGAAGACCAGAACATCAAAGACTGTTGCGAAACGCTGCGAGCACTCTGTTCCTATTTTGAATGGCTGGGTTCTTACCCGCAATCGGATGAATCATCAACCGCCGATGCGTGACATCTGGCCGCTACAGTTGGCCTGATCATCTGCTAAGGTATGTCCTTTTGGCTTATCAAGGATGGTTTGCCGAATAAGCTCCTGAAGCTCCTTGTCGCTTGCCCCGTTACGAAGCAAACTCTTCAAATCGGCCTCGCGATCATGGAGCAGACAGGCGCGTAGTCTCCCGGCAGAGGTCAGACGCAGGCGATTACAGGTATCACAGAAATGATGACTGATGGGGCTGATAAAACCAACTTCCCCTGTCTGTCCGTTTTTCATTTGTAATGAATAGACCCTTGCCGGACCATCCATTCTGCGCCCGGCAAGGGGTTCAAGCTCTCCCATTTCTCCGACGATATCTTCTAAATCCGATGAAGAAATATAGGTAGCCTTATCCCAGGTAGAATCATTGCCCACGGGCATAAATTCGATAAATCGCACCTGAAAAGGTCTTTCCACAGCAAGTCTTGCAAAATCAACAAACTCATCGTCGTTGACGCCTTTCATGGCAACCACATTGATTTTCACATCAAAACCAATTTTCTCTGCTGTTTCTATGCCCTGCCACACCTTGTGAAAAAGATCAACTCCTGCTATTGCTTTGAAACGATCTGGACGCATGCTGTCAAGAGATATATTGAGTTTTCTGATCCCGGCATTATAGAGGCCCTTAGCCTTTTCATGCAAAAGAACACCATTGGTAGTCAGGCGAATTTCCTCAAGTCCATCAATATGTGACAGAGCATCAATAAAATCCATAACCCCTTTTCTTACCAGCGGTTCGCCACCAGTCAAGCGGATTTTGTTCATTCCCATCTTGACAACAATGTTCACAATTCGAAGCAACTCTTCGTAACGTAACAGATCTTCGTGCCGCAAAACCTGCAGCCCACCCTTTATATCTTCGGGCATGCAGTATCTGCATCTAAGATTACAACGATCAGTTAAAGAAAGGCGAAGATAGGATATGGTTCTTGAAAAATTATCAACAAGATCTGAGTTCATTGGCAATGGCTGATTCTCTTTAATTATGGGCATTTTTTTAACTTTCATCTATCCAAAAACAAGCATACGCTGTATAATTGACATTGCCGTGGAAGGCATATATATTTGCATCTGATTTTAGCACACAGGTTACAATCTATTACTCCGATTATTCATTTTCTGCCAATGGTTATTTGTCAGAAAAGACAAACAATATACGAAAAACACACAGTAAATAATGTTAACCCTAGGAATTGAAAGCTCCTGCGACGACACAGCTGCAGCAGTCCTGCTGGACGAGCGAACCCTGCTCTCTTCGGTGATCAGCAGTCAGGATACCATACACACCCGTTTTGGTGGTGTTGTGCCTGAACTTGCTTCCCGCAGCCATCTTGAGTCCATTGTTTCCGTTGTACATGAGGCACTCGAACGTGCCAGTGTGACGCTTACAGACATTGATCTTATTGCTGTCACCCAGGGCCCAGGCCTTATGGGCTCTCTGCTAGTTGGATTTTCCTATGCAAAATCGCTTTCCTTTGCCAGAAAAATCCCCTTTGTTGGCGTGGATCATATGGCCGGCCACATCCTCTCTGTTTTTTTAGAAGATACGCAACCGGATTTTCCTTTTATTTCTCTCGTGGTCTCTGGTGGTACGAGTTCTATCTATCTGGCCAAAGATTTCAACGACTTTACCCTTCTTGGCAGAACCCGTGACGACGCTGCAGGAGAGGCCTTTGATAAAATTGCAAAGCTTCTTGGTTTTGCTTACCCCGGAGGCCCCATTATTTCGAAAGAAGCATCAGATGGAGATCCACAGGCAATAAAATTCCCACGCTCCTGGCTGGAAAAGGATTCCCTTGATTTCAGTTTTTCCGGGCTGAAAACGTCTGTCTTGAATCACTGTAACAGAGAGAAACAGAAAAACAACCCACTTATGGTCAAAGATATCTGCGCCTCATTTCAAGAGGCTGTTGTTGATGTACTGGTGGAAAAAACATTGATGGCTGCAAAACAGCACAACATTTCAAACATCGTTCTCGGAGGCGGCGTGTCATCTAATCCTCGACTGCGTGTACATATGCTTAAGCGTTGCACAGAAGAGCAAAAAAGGCTCTTTATTCCTCGCCCGGTACACTGCACAGACAATGGGGGAATGATTGCCCTGGCAGGAGTTCATGCACATAGGGAAAATTCTGTTTCTTCCTATGACAGCGATGTCTACAGCCGCTCTGCCCTGGCCTGAGAAATTCCATGACTCCTAAACGTATACTTCGCTATTACTACCTTAAATTCACCAGACTTCAAGGAGATCCACAATCCCTTGCCAGGGGGACGGCCATTGGGATATTCCTGGGTATTACTCCTATAATTCCACTTCATACCATACTTGTGCTGCTTGTTACATTTATTACCAGGACTTCCACCATTGCTGCAATGCTGGCAACCATTATTGTATGCAACCCTCTTACTTATGTGGCACAATATTATTTTTCCATAGTGATAGGAAATGCAATCACCCCCTATAATTTAAATTGGGAACGTATGAAGGCTGTGCTGGACGTACTACTCAGCAAACCAGGATTCAGTGAATGCATGCAATCTCTTGGCAGTCTTGGGCTTGAAGCAGTAATTATACTCGTTATAGGCGGTACTGTTCTGGCTCTACCTTTTACCATTGCCAGTTATTTTTTCTCTCTGCGGTTTTTTGTAACGGTTCGGGAAAAAAGACGTAAAAAGCATGTTCTCAATTAAAATATCATGAATTTGACTCGTCTGCAAAAATTTTATTACCTTAAATTTCTAAGGATCAAGGGAGACCCGAGATCCATCGCCTGGGGAAGCTTTATTGGTGCGTTGATTGGTACCATGCCGGTCATGCCGTTCCATACCATCAGTATCATTGCAGTATGTGTTTTAACACGTACATCCACCATGGCCGGGCTTCTGACAAGTCTTGCTATCTCAAACCCTTTCACCTATATTCCCATTTATTACGTATGTCTGAAAATTGGTAACTTTCTCACGCCTTACGAGGCAAGCTGGTCCAGTATCAGTGCTATTCTCAATGCACTTATATCAGGGAATGAATTTAAAGAATCTGTTCAACTCGTTACCAGCCTGGGATCCGAGGTAATCATCGTCATGCTTACTGGTGGCATTATACTGGCCATCCCCGCTGCCATTATATGTTATTTTTTCACACTCAATCTCTTTCTTAAAATACGGGAAAAGCGCAGACAACGCCATATCCTGCGGGACAAACGTAAATAATCATGACACGATACGGCGATACCAGAAAATCTCTCAGAGAAGAAAAACTTGCTCCCAAGAAACAATTGGGCCAGAACTTCCTCGTCCATAAGCGCACGGCAAATGCTGTTGCAAACTGCGGAAACATCAAGAAAGATGATATCATCATCGAAGTTGGAGTTGGCCTGGGTGCCCTCACCCAACCCATAGCCGAACAGGCAAAAGAAGTTATTGGCCTTGAAGTTGACCGTGGCCTTGTGCGGTTCCATAAAGAAAAGAATGACCTTCCTGCAAACGTCACCCTGCTACATCAGGATGTTTTAAAGGCAGATTTTGAAGATTTATTGAAGCGCAGCGAAGCAAAGCTGAAAATAATGGCCAATCTTCCCTATTCCATCTCCAACCCTTTTCTCTTTAAGCTTATTGAACATCGTGAAAAAATGGACTGGGCCACGATTATGCTGCAAAAAGAAGTGGCTGATCGTTTAACTGCTGCGCCATCCACCAAACAGTATGGAATACCGACGATTTTATTACAAAGCTGTGCCACGGTGAAATCGCTTCTCACCTTAAAGCCTGGTGAATTTCACCCTCGTCCCAAAATTGATTCTGTGGTGGTGCGTATCGAGTTCGCCACGGATGTTCCTCCAGACGAGAGCTCCTATAACTGGCCTCTTTTTCAAAGAATTGTCCGGGCTGCATTTAGCCAACGGAGGAAAACCCTGTTAAATACTCTTACTGCTGGTGGTTTTTTCATAGAACAGGCCGCAGGAGATAAAAAGATTACTAAACAGCTCACTAAAGAGGCTATTCTTTTAGCAGACATTGCGGAAGGCGCACGTGCTGAGACCCTTGACCTTGAACAGTTTATTGGCTTGAGCCAAGCCTTCGCATCCAAACTTGAAAAATAACAGGCTATATCATGCAAAACTTTGTATTTCACAATCCAACAAAAATCCTCTTTGGTAAAAACACAATTCCTGCCATTGGTGCTGAAACCGCTGCTTTTGGTGAGAAGGTTCTTCTGGTTTATGGTGCTGGCTCGATTAAGAAAAGTGGCTTATACGAACGTGTCACCGAATCTCTTGAAAAAGCTGGAATGGAAATCACCGAACATTCGGGGGTACAGTCCAACCCTCTACTCTCACACGTGCGCAGCGGTATAGCACTTGCGAAGAAAAATGGTTGTCAGGTTATCTGCGCCGTGGGTGGTGGTTCTGTTATTGATGAAGCAAAAGCCATCTGTGCAGGGAGTACTGTTGAGCACGATGTCTGGAAATTTTTCACAGGCAAAAAAAGTATTAAGGCTCCCCTTCCCTTAACAACGGTTCTGACCCTTGCGGCCGCTGGATCTGAGATGAACTCAGGAATGGTGATCACCAACGACGAAACATCCCAAAAATTTGGTTTTGGCAACAAACAACTCTTTCCCAAAACGTCCATCCTTGATCCATCAATCACCTGTTCTGTTCCTCCAGATTATACTGCCTACGGTGCAGTGGATGCTATAAATCACATCCTTGAATTTTATTTTACCACCGAAGATCCAAGCACTGCGGTCCAGGATAGAATCATGGAAGGGTTGATAATCAACGCCATGGAAAGTTGCAACAAATGCTTGGCAAACCCTGATGATTACGCTGCCAGGGCCGATCTAATGTGGACATCTACTCTTGCCCTCAATGGCCTCACTGCTGCAGGACTTGGCAAAGTGGGATTTCCCATGCATATGATGGGGCATACCCTTTCCGCATTTTACAATATCCCACATGGAGCCAGTCTTTCTGCCATCGCACCCGGATGGATGCGGTTTCATGCACCAAGCCAACCTGCTCGCTTTGCACAATTTGCAGAGCGTGTTTTTGAGATTCGGGAAGGGAACGAACAGGAAAAAGCAGACAGGGGAATTTCCAAGCTCACCGCATGGTTTACAAGCATTCATGCACCAGTTACGCTCAGTGAGTTAGAGATCCCGGAAAAAGATATTGTACGAATCGCTGAAAATGCCGTGGCTCTTGCCAAAGTGTGGCGTTTGAAGGATTACGACACAAAAAAGATAGAAGCTATTCTTCGTGTTTGTCTGTGATCTCGTATTGTTGATAGCATCATAAAAAAGATAAGATCACCATGAAGCTCCTGAAGAACATGAAGTTAAAAGACTGACTTGCTGTAATTATTTACTTCATGTCCTTCAGGAGCTTCATGGTTAAATAGTTTTTTACAAAGCCATCAAGAATGATGCACCGCAATCTTCTCAAACATCTGAACAAGTCCCGCGCATAAGGTATAAATAGATTTAATATGCAGATTAGTGCCACAACACTCATCAAAAAAGATATTTAAGTCCGATTCAAGATCACCATCAGCCGCCTGATAACAGATACAAATGGGAATGTGCGGCAAAGGATGCAGAACGACAGCAATATCTGCATCAAACCCATCCACATCCTTTCCTGCAAAAAGTTCTATAATATCGTTCAAAAGCTCTGGATGTTTATCGGCAAGTATTTTCAAAGGTGTTTCACAACGACTCCTGAACAGTCCACGCCACTCAATACCACCTTTAATTTCCCTGAAAGAGACCCATCGGCCCGTAATTTGTGTATGTGTTCCGTAACACAGATAGGAAAGAATGGGCGCCTGTACCCAGGGAATAATGTGACAGGAAGATTTCATCTGTCCCGACTGATCCACATGAAATTCCTTGCCTAAAGAGAGGATACTTATGCTGCCGTCCTTGCAGCTCACTCCACGTTCAAATGCCACCGCTTCAAGATCAAGAACTGCCATTTTCTCCAGCAGCTTATCTATAAACTCTGCCTTTCGCGGCTCAGGCGTTGATCGTGCCTGAAGAGTGGGAGCCAGGGTGTCTTTTTCTTCATCCGTTAAATGAGGACAATCATCCAACTTCTTTTGTCCACCAACCACGGCTGCTGCAAAGGCCAGACAACTTGGCAAGGCACATTGTTTACAGTTGGTTTTTTGTAAAACCTTGTATATTTCAAGAGGTGTCAGGGGTTTTATTGTGCTCATTGGCAATGAATTTCCATAAGGGCCAGGCAAGAAATAACTTGGGTAATTCTAGTCGTAAATCAGCTGAAGATCTCTTACCGATCCCAAAGCTCGCAAAGGCAACCTAAAAGTGGTATGTTTTTTTGTTCTCTTTTACGACTTTAACAAAATAGGCACTAAAATGATCGAACAATATGACGATGTGGAAGGATACTGCAAAATGCTTGGCCATTTCCTCACTTTCAAGTACTGCAGATCCGCAAATAATGGACTCCCCTGCAGTAAAGCGCTGGACTGCTGGTTTCAAAACTTTCCGGTGCAGGAGTTTATCAGTACAAACTATACTGCTGAAGAACAAAAGAAGATCGTCGAGATTCCAAAACCTAAAATCCAGAGTTTATCGGACATTCTTGAACAAGCACAAAAGCGGTTACGAGAAGAAAGCTAATTTCTTTTCTTCCGAAAAGCTGTCACGACAAGAAGAAGAACCATAACAAAAACCCCGGCAAAATACACACGAGGCGAGACCATGTTTGCTGCGAGTTCATTTCCCATAAAGGAATAAAACAAAATACCGGGACAGATACCTACACTGGTCGCCCTTATAAACTTCTTCCAGGGAACACCTGAAGCAACCGCTGCTACGTTTATAAGGGTAAAGGGTATAATGCTAATGAGATGTAGACCAATCATAACAGTATAGACATACTTCTTTATGATGCCTTTTACCTGCACACCTCGACGACCACTCCCCCATACATCTTCGATGGAAAGCGATTTAATCAAAACATATGTGATATTCGCACTGATGATACATCCAACATAGGACAGAAGAAAGCCCTTAAAAGGTCCAAAGGCTGCAGCGCCTGTCACAAGAACCAGGGCAAGTGGTGAAAATAGTGGGAATACCATGACCATCAGGAGATAAATCAACATGCCGGAGATTCCCATATCATGGAGAGTTAACTTCAGGTGTCCCCAGTCCCTGAGCAGATAAGGATCCAGTATATGGAACAGGCTCAAGATGCTCAAGAAAGTAATACTTCCCAAAATGACCAGACTTACTCCCCTTTTTATTCTGGAGTCACTTTTTGCAAGTCCGTAGTACCATCTTGTCGTCAGG
>JAOZLI010000361.1 GCA_029934915.1 Desulfocapsa sp.
CTGATTCTCTGTAAACTCTGCATTGATTCGGTTTAGAATCAAGTGATGATTGTAGGAAAAGGAGAGATCACTGATCTTTATTTTGGTCTTGTTCGCCATTGCGGGTCACCTGATCCTGCGTGATTGAAGTTCAAATCGTTTTTTAATGAAAAAGGCCAGACTAAAAAGCATCATGCAGATAATGAGCAGAATAATAGCTGCTCCAAAGCCGCCGGCGAGTTCCTGGGAATCACTATACTGGGCCGACATGTAATAGATATAAAAAGGCAAGGCCTCAAAACCTGCAAAAACAGAGCGAGGCATTCCTGCACTGGCAACGACTCCAGTGAGCATGATAACAGCGGTATCCTCTGCACAACGCCCCATTGCCAGAATAATACCGCTTATCACAGCAGAAAAGGAATGGGGAAGCAGAACATACCTGATATTCTGCAGCTTCGTGGCCCCAAGGGCGGGAGCAGTCTGGCGAATGTTCCTGGGGATAGCCTCCAGTGCAACCTGGGTTGTGCGGATAAGATAAGGGAGCACCAGAAAACTAAGCGACAGGGCGGATATCAGCAGACAGGGATAGATCTGATCTGACAGATACTTGTGTAGAAAAACCACCACGGAAAACCCGAAGAGCCCCACAACAATGGAAGGGATGGAGGCAAGGATATCAAAAAAGATACTGAAACAAGTTTTCAATCGCCCTTGACTATACTCGGCCATATAGATACCGGTGGCCACCCCAAGTGGAATGGCAAAGAACAGGGCCAGCAGGACAAGCATTATAGTGCCCGCAATGGCAGGCAGCAGACCGTCAAAGACCTGTCGACCGAGAAAAATGGCCTCCCACGGACTGGTATCCCCGAAGATAAAGGCAAGATTGATGGCGCCCAGACCTCTGACAAGTAGATATCCGAGAATTGTGAAAACGCTAGCCACAAGAATCAGACTACAGAGCCAGGCCAGAAGAACAATAATCCATTCCTTCACTTGCTTTATCACCACCCGCGGACTCTCGGCTTGAAGTGAATACTGCGAATCAGAACAACCATGATGGAGCTAAAGAGATAAAGAATAAGACCGCAGACAAAGAGGGATTTAAATTCCAGGCTGTCGAAATCTGCCGCTATGACCAGGCCGATATGACCGGTGAGAGTTCTGCTCGAATCCAATATTGACTGGGGTAGTCCCACACTGTTGCCGGCCACCATCAGACTAATCATGGTATCTCCCATGGCCCGTCCAAGAGCTAAGACCAGACCAGTTACGATTCCCTGCCAGGAACAGGGCAAAATGACATGGATCAGCGTATCGATTCTGCTCCCCCCTAGAGCAGAAACGGCTGTAAGATAGGAGCGTGGAACCCTCTCAAAGCTGTCCGTAAAGATCAGAATCATGGTGGGTGAAATCAGGATGGCTAGAAGAAGGGCTGCGGTGAGAATGGACATCCCCGACCCTTGACTAAACATTCCTCGCATTACAGGTACCAACAAAAAGATACCCACAAAACCATAGACCACGGTGGGAATGGCAGTCATAAAGCGGATCAGTCGTTTCATGGCCAGGGCCAGGCTCCCGGGAGCCAGAACGGTAACAACAATGCTATAGCCAAGGCTCAGAGGGAAGGCAAAGACCAGACTCAAAAAAGAAATAGTTATGCTTCCGACAATCATGGAGTAGATGCCGTACACCCCGTGGTCAGGTGACCAGGGGCCGGTGAGCAATTCATTAATATGGCCTGCCGTGAGAATGGGCAGGCCGAGGATAAGCATAAAAACGAAGATAGAGACCGTGGCCAGCCCACTGATTGTGGCAGCTAACAAAAAGCCTCTTTCGATTAGCTGCTCTTTTCTCATTGAACAGGGATAAAACCCTTCTCAGCCACGAGGGCCTGCCCTTCAGGGCTAAGGAGGTAATCGATCAATTTGCCGGTCAGACCAGTTGGCTCTCCCCTGGTATTACTATATAGACCACGGGCAACTGTATAGCGCCCCTCTTTAACAGTATCAAGTGTTGGCACCACACCATCCAGGGCCACCGATGCAACACTGCTGTCAAGATGACCAACGGAGACATAGCCGATACCATAAGGATCTTGAGAAACAGCGGCCTTCATGGCACCATTGGAAACAACAAAATGGGCCCTGTCGCTTATATCACCCTTGGCCAGCGCCTTTTTCCAGAAGACTGCTCTCGTCCCGCTGGAATTATCACGAGTGTAGACGGTAATGTTCTTGTCAGTGCCACCAAGGGCCTGCCAGTTATTGATTTTACCACTGTAGATTTCTTTCAATTGTGTACTTGTGAGTGCTGTTACATGATTATCTGGATTAACCACCACGGCCACGCCGTCAATGGCCCATTTAAACATCGTAAGGCCATATTTGGCAATCTCGGTATCCTTAGCCTTGCGTCCAGAATTACCGATGTCCACCAAACCTTCCCCCACCTGTTTAATACCAACTCCGGACCCGCCTCCGGCTATGGTGATTCGAATGTCGGGATTAGAGCGCATAATTCGTTTGGCTGCCTCTTTCATCACCGGGATATGGGCGGT
>JAOZLI010000362.1 GCA_029934915.1 Desulfocapsa sp.
GAGTTATCGTTTCGTTTCTATGCTTCTTATATAGCATCAACTGTGCCATTTTTAGTTTATTTGACGTGGTTATGTGTTGGTTGCTCCTAAGCTCTCGTTTTAGCGAGTAAGGTGAGTAGATATGCTCTTCCTGTACCCCTGCCACACTTATGTGGTTCCAAAAGAGACGAGGAACAATTATGTGGTATCGAGCCAAGAATGTGTGGTTTTGCTTCAACAGATATGTTGCAGGCTTTACGGATAGGTGTGGTAAAGGGAAAATTACAGGGAATATTTGAATACTACTGGCTTTAGTTACTGAAGTTTCCTAGAAATTTTGTAGCAGCAACAACTCAAATAAACATGGAAAGCAATGAGAGACTGGCAAAGGAAAGGAGAATCCCCCAGCCCACCAGGGCTGCAGTCAGTCTTGGGGCAAACCCTGCACTCATAGCCATGGCTCCTGCTGTGACCATTGGCGGCATTCCCGCCTCAAAGACGGCAATGCGCGCGGCAGAGCCATCAAGGCCCAAGAATTGGCAAATCAAAAGAGCAGCAAAGGGTGCGACAAGTAATTTGGTAGTAAGCCCAAAACAGAAGGGCAAAGTCTGCCCTGCTGCCAGCTTAATCTTCAACTGTAAACCAATGGCAAACATTACCACGGGTACCAGAGATGAGGCGATTAAAGACAAGCTTGCAGCAATTGCTGGCTGTTGCAATGGTTTTGATAACACAAGTGCTACAAGCAGAGCCATAAATGGCGGGAACGTCAAAACCTTTTTTAAAATTGCCCCTGCGCTCTGACGTTGTTGCTCGCTATAAAGTGCAAGGATAAAGGAGCCATAGGTTGAAAGTGCCAGAAATGAACCGAACTGATCATAGATAATCCCATACGATACCATTTCAGTCCCCCAAAAGGCCTCGATCATTGGAATACCTAGAAATGATGTATTGCCAAGAGGTACTGTGAGCAGGAGTACTGCCGTAACATCACGGGACCAGCAAAACAGACGGCTGCCAACTAACACAAGAGCAGCGCCTAGTGCTGTCATAAGCCAGGGCATAAGTAACAGGATAAAGAGATCAGTTGAAAAGGAAAGCGTTGGAACCTGGCGTAAGATAAGAGCAGGAAGTGCGACCCAGATCACATAGAGATTCAGTGTCAGCGGTGCATTTTCGTCGAAAAGTGAGCG
This sequence comes from Desulfocapsa sp., assembly GCA_029934915.1. Taxonomy (GTDB): domain Bacteria; phylum Desulfobacterota; class Desulfobulbia; order Desulfobulbales; family Desulfocapsaceae; genus Desulfocapsa. The sequence goes on from JAOZLI010000362.1 coordinate 1,173, forward strand.
TTTTTGCAGGCCCATTCCTGCGGCAAGGCAGATAAAGATGAGGATAAAATTTTCCATATAAATATTTTCACAATTCTGTTAAGGGCTTGAATGAGCCCTAAGATCGCGTATAATACATCATGTATAAAATACTTAAGAGCGATTCACTTCAAAAACTTGAAGTTGAAGTGCAAAGATACTTGAATAATGGCTGGGCTGTTACCGGCGGAGTTACGATTTCACCAGACTCGGTCTATTTTCAAGCTGTATACAACGCTGCTAAAATCAAATTTCACCAAAAGAAAGGAGCTTAGGCTTCTATTATTCTCTGGATGGTACTCAAGAGAACGTCCACATTTTCCTCCGAGTCCACAACAAATACCTGAACACCATGCTGATCATTCATTTGCAAGGAAGTGGCTATCTTTCCAGGAGCCTTCAATTCAACATAAATTAGAATCTCACCAGTGGCTTTGATCACACAATCTGGAATGCCTTCCTTTTTAGGACCTGAAAAATTATCAATAGCCCAACCTCTCTTGCTGCATTCGCTGCTGAGGTAATCTTTTATTTCGTCAATCGTCATAATTTTTTCCATTATTGAAAAACACTTCTACGGCACCAAGTAACTCAGGGACCGGAAAATACCAAGTTATTTCTTACCGAACCCTTAGCTCGACAATTGGTACCTCCCAACTCTCGCTTTGGCACCTCTTTTGATATTCCTGATCCTTAATGTCCGTCCTGTATCGCCTGGCCAGAGCAACGACCGTTACCCTTTTAATCACATCCATACGATTTTGCCATCTTTCCTGGGCTTTTTTTGAGAGACAGGCCACCGGAACGCCAGCATGAGTATATAAATATAAAGAATTCTTTTCTTTATTTACTGTCAGATAGTCTCCCATGACAAGCTCTTTGATAGCTTTGCTTGTGGGATGACTTTCATTTTTGGCCGCTGCAAAATCGATAAACAATTCCTTCATGCCGAGTAATTCATAGTGTGGAAGCAACTGCGGAACTTTGTGAAAAGGGTTCATCTCCCTTGAAATAAGATAATCACCATCCAAAACTTTGATATGCGGATTTTGCGAGTTGTTGATTGCAAAGAGCTGCAAGGTCTCTCTGGCTCTTGACATGGCTACATAGTAAAGCCTGCGTTCCTCTTCCATCTCCGCGCCGGTTTTTTTCTGCCAGTACCCATCAAGCACAAAAACATGGTCAAACTCCAGTCCTTTTATCGAGTGAACAGTGGAAAGAAAGATACCATTATCCAGATTTCTCGAACGATGCTGATCAGCCAGGGTTTCATAAAAATAGTTCTCCACCCGCCCAACAGGTTGTGGCGTATTGCTCGTTTCATCCTTCCACTCAAGAATAAGAACCC
>JAOZLI010000110.1 GCA_029934915.1 Desulfocapsa sp.
TTTTCAAGCGTACTGTTATCATGCCTGGGAAGATGTGACATTTGTTGATGATGATAATAGTGAAGAATATTTAAGGTTGCAGAAACTTCGCCATAAAATGTTTATTACATAAAGCCTGACTTTGGTGGACAGGGGATTTGTTCCATATATCCGTTAGATATCTTCTGTCAGTTCTTTCCAATTTACTGTTAAAAATATTTCAGGTGTGATTTAATGAACAAAGAAGAATTTGGGGAGAGGGATAATTAGGATGGCCTATCTATCCGAATGGTCGTCGCATATGGCTGAAGGTTGGAATGGGTCATAAATTCACCACGTTAAGGAGCCTCATGAAGTTTCTTTTGATTGTTCTCTTTGCAGTTACTGCAGTTCCTTGTTTTGCCAAAGATACTATTACCTGGATGAATACAGATTATCCCCCCATAGGTATAGGAAGTGGGTCTTTAGAAAACAAAGGTATTGTTGATAAAATTGCACAGGCACTGGCACAAGAACTTCCAGAGTATGATCATGCTTATAAACGGGCCAATTTAAAAAGGATTCTATTTGTCATAGGAAACGAAAAAAAGGTATGTATTGCAGGCTTGATCAAAACTAATGAGAGAGCTGAAACAATACATTACAATAACGTTTCAACAGCTATATTAACACCACTTTCCATTATTGTAAGAACGGAAGATGTAAAGAAATTTGGTGATTCGCAAGAGGTGTCGCTGGAAGCACTTTTAAAAGAAGATCGGTTTAAAATTGCAGTTTCAGAAAAGATTTCATTTTCTTCAGAAATAGATCAATTATTGGAAAAGTATAAGGCTAATAAAAACATTAAGCGAATGGCCATGAGCAACCTTATTCAAAACTTTTTAAAGATGATAGCTAATAAAAGGATTGACTACACCATTGGTTACCCCTGGATGGTGGAATATGTTTCTGGTCAATTAGGTATGAAAGGTGAATTTAGCAGTATACCTTTGAGGGAAAGTAAAAAGCCGATAACTTACTATGCTGCATGTCCGAATAATGAATGGGGGAAATCACTTGCAAAAAAAATTGATAAGGCTTTGAAGAAAATTAGAGGAGAAAAGGAATATAGAAAAATTATAGAAGAGTGGATGTCTCCTGCCAGTTTGCCTGATTATAGGAAACGATATGACGATTTCTTACAGGAATAAAGAATCTTTTGTTTTCTGATTGTGAACGTTCAATGAAAAAAATCATACCACATTGTATTCTGCTTCTCCTTTTAATTCTCCTGCCACCGTATTCTGTAGTGGCCGCTGAAGTAGACCATGAAAAGATTGCTGTAGTAATGGGTGCCACACTGGGTGACTATCTGTGGAACATGGACGAACCAGCCATTAAAAAGGCGCTGTTAGAAAATATTAGGAATTATCATTTTTCTGCTATCCTGATTGAGGAAACGGAAATCGATCGTAGTTACATTGCCTGGGAAGAAGATGGGGAAATTCATTTCAGGCAGGACTCGACTCTACCTGATACCTTTCAACAAACACCCTACCTGTTGAATAGTAACAATTTATTGCATGAAGGGGAATTATTCGCACGACTGACTCTGTACTCCAAGGCCGGGTCGAATACAAATAAGGTTTCACTCAGTGTCGGGGAACGGGCTTACTTAGACAGCACGATATTTCACCGGCAACTGTCCTACGGGTGGTGGCCCTTTAACCTGAAGGATGAAGACGGGAACGTTGTCGGTCTTAGTGAGGATTACTGGGCATTAATCCGTGAAAAACTGGAACTTAATGAGAAGATAACAGGTCAGCCTGTCCTTTTTGCTGAAATTTTGACAGCCATGCAGAATGGAAGTGTTGATATCTATCCATCTGCATCAAGAACAAAGGACAGGCAGGTCTATGCTGTTTTTTCAGAGAGTTATGAGAAATTTCCCATTGCCATAGCTGCACACAAGACTACAGAATTTATTTTTAATGCCTCAGTATTGGAAGGAAAGGTAGTTGCTGTCGGCAGAAATTACAGTGCTTATCACCTTATGAAAGCTCGCTATCCTGGCATCAAATTTCTCCAGGTGGTAAATACCAAAGAAGCACTTGAGCAGGTTGCAACCAGGAGGGCTTATGCCGCTATAGATATACTTCCGGTTATACAACACCAGGTTGATATTCTCTCCAACACTGACATAAAACTTTCCGGTGTAACGGATGTACAGTTTCCGGTTCAGATAATGATTCTGAAGGAGCATGCCCGTCTCCTGCCTCTGATTAATCGCGCGATCAATTCTATCACATCCGAAGAACGTGCATCTATTCAACAAAAATGGATGATGCGCGATGTTGTATCTGTGACGGATTATACCTTGTTGTGGCAGGTTCTTGCTGGTGTCTCGCTTCTGGTTGCAGCTATCCTTTTTTGGAATTGGCGCCTGGCAAGGGAAATTGACCAGCGTAAGCAAGTTGAGGAACAATTAAGGAAACTGTCACGCGCTGTTGAATACAGCCATCATGCTATTATTATTACAGACTTGAATGCTATCATTGAGTATATCAACCCCGCATTTACTCAATCTACCGGCTATACTTCAGAAGAAGCCATCGGGCAGAACCCTCGGATTTTGAAATCCGATCATCAGGGTGATGCCTTTTATCAAGTAATGTGGGACACTTTACTTCAAGGGAAAGTGTGGCAGGGAGATATCTGCAACAAGCGTAAAAATGGTACTCTCTATTGGCAATCCATGACCATTTCTCCGATCAAAGACAGAGCAGATAAAATAACTCACTATGTTGCCATCGCTCGAGACGTAACAGAGCATCTCATTGCAGAGCAGGAAAAAGAGAAACTAGCAGAGCACCAGCAACGATCCAAAAGGCTGGAATCCATAGGGTTGATGGCAGGAGGCGTTGCCCACGACCTGAACAATATCCTTGCCGGGATTGTCAGTTATCCTGAACTGCTGCTTTTCGATTTGCCGCAGGACAGCAAGATGCGTAAACCTCTTGAGGCAATACAGGATTCTGGGAAAAGAGCGGCAACTGTAGTTGCGGATCTCCTTACTGTCGCAAGAGGAATTGCCACTGAAAAAAAAGAGCACAACCTAAATGCATTAATTCTGGAATATTTAAGTTCTCCAGAAGGCATAAAACTCAAATCACTCCACTCAAATGTGACGTTTCAACAGCATCTTGCTGCTGAGCATGCAACACTTCTCTGTTCAGAGGTTCATCTGAAAAAGTCCATTATGAATTTGGTGATTAATGCATCTGAGGCAATCAATGATCTTGGCGTTGTTACGATCTCGACCCGTAATGAAAGCCTAAGCGATACTACTGGTGCCAAACTTGAATTAGATGCGGGGCAATATGTGATTCTCAGTATATGTGATACTGGTTCCGGTATTTCCGAAAATGATCTGAAACATATTTTTGAGCCGTTTTACACAAAAAAACATATGGGCAGAAGTGGTACTGGATTGGGATTGACAGTCGTATGGAATACTATAAAGGATCATAATGGCAGAATTTTTGTTGAGGCAACTGATCAGGGCACCTGTTTTCAGGTCTATTTTTCTGTGAGCAGCACGAGTGAACAGGGGCAACTCCGTAGTGATGCAGGGCAAGAACTTACTGGTCACAACGAACATATCCTGGTCGTTGATGATGAGCCACAATTAAGGGATATTGCAGAAAAAACTCTACAGCACCTTAAATACAGGGTTGATTCAGTTTCTTCCGGGGAATTAGCTGTCAAATTTGTAAAAGAAAAGAAAGTTGACTTAGTTATGCTCGATATGCTGATGGAACCGGGAATGAATGGCCGCCAGACCTACGAGGAAATACTTAAGTTGAATCCAACTCAACGAGCCATTGTTGCAAGCGGGTTTTCCGAAAGTGAAGATGTGAAGGCAACTATTCAACTGGGAGCTAATGGATTTATCAAGAAACCGTATACAACGGCTTCACTCGGCCGAGCGGTGAAAGCGGCGTTGAACAGTTAAAAACAGCTCAGTGAATGGCTAATGCGAATAAAAAAACCTCTGCGCAACAAGGCGCAGAGGTTGAAAGTAAATTGCTTTACTCTGTAACTATTTTTTAAGAAAAATACCTGTTAAGCAGACCTTGAAAAGCCATGCCATGTCGGGCTTCGTCTTTACACATCTCATGAACGCTATCATGGATAGCATCGAGGTTTGCTTTCTTGGCAGCCACTGCAATATCTTTCTTTCCCTGACATGCACCATGCTCTGCAGCAACGCGGGCTTCAAGGTTCTCTTTGGTTGATGCAACAACAACTTCACCAAGCATTTCAGCAAATCTTGATGCATGCTCAGCTTCTTCCCAGGCGATACGTTTGTAAGCTTCTGCAACTTCAGGATAGCCTTCACGGTCTGCCTGGCGGCTCATGGCAAGATACATACCTACCTCTGTACATTCGCCGGTAAAATTGGCACGAAGACCTTCGAGAATCTCAGGGTCAATACCCTTGGCAACACCGATTACATGCTCATCAGCCCATGCCATAGGGCCGTCAGCCTGCTCTTTGAATTTGTCCTGGCTTGCACCACACTGGGGGCATTTTTCTGGTGCTGAATCACCCTCATGAATATAACCACATACTGAACAAGAAAACTTTTTCATTATAATTCTCCTTTGCTATTAATTGTTGTTGCGATGAATAACTATTCCCAGATAGTATCTAGTTCTAAATAAAATTGCAAGGGGTTTCTGTTTTATTAATTGCTTTTCATCCGTCACTGGCAGAAATACATTTACTCACAACAGGATGAATCTGCTTAAAGAGGCTGGCAGTTGTTTGTCCTCCTTCTGTATTCGGGAAGGAGTCACCGAGAATAGCTTTGAGAACTTCTTTGTATTGCATTTTAGTTGCCGGAGCACCAGGTAAAAGGCGTTCTTTTTTGCTGATTTCAATGACCTGCCCAGCAATAAGTTTGTTGGTGGTTTCCAGGAGAAGCAATGCAGAATAACTGGGGCAATGATAGGAGAGATCCTTTTTTCTGAGGATGGATTTATCCGTATAGGACTGGTAAGTGATACGTAAAATATCAAATGCGGCACTGACCATTTCCATGGGCGAGTGTTTCAGTTCTTTTAACTGGTAGCTGTTTTGGCGTTGGCAGGCAAATGCGAGCTGAGCGCCTCCCAGAATAAAGACCCAGCCAAGAAACATCCATATAAGAAAAAGTGGAAGGGTGGCGAAGGATCCATAGATAGCATTGTATTTAGAGACGCCAATTTGCAAACTTATATAGAGATTTTGGGTGAGAAACCATAGCGTTGCAGCAAAGCATGCACCTATTAAAGCCGGGCCCGATTTAACCTTGGTATTTGGGAAAAATATATAAATCAAAAACATAGAAAGGGTGATGAAAAAAAGTGGGACCACCAGCAGCAACACTGTTTGTACCCATGGTGCAGGAAAAAAGGACATTATTTTCTGGAGAATTGCATCGTTTTTCAGGACAGTATTGGCTACAAACCCCAGGTTGATTGAGATGGGCATAAGTATTAGAAGTGTCAGGTAATCAGTAACCTTTCTGATTAGGGACCTGCCCGATGGTACATGCCAGATTGTATTCATGGAGAGCTCGATGTTGCTGAGCACCAAAATGGCACTGAAAAGCACACCCAATACACCAATGGTACCGAGGGTCGCGAAATTAGTGTTATCTACGTAGTTGAAGATTTGATCAGCCACGGACCGAAACTGTGCAGTAATAGATTGGTCGTCGTCAGAGGCTGCCACATTCAGATCAACGGGAAGATGGCTGAGCCCACCAGTGGTGAGAGGGGTGGTTTTATCAAGGGTCTCAATGTAACTATACACCACGGTACGTAACTGATCGTTTCCCCCAATACCTTTCAACACAGCGGTACTCATGGCAAGCATGGGAACCAGCGAGAGCAGGATTGTATAGGTGAGGGCGCTGGCTCGAATGTTGAGTTCATTGGCAGTGAACTCTTTGGCTGTGATAATAATTATACGAAGGAAACTGTGTAGTTTCTCTTTTCCGGGTGAATTACCTGTATAGGGATTATTGGCCCAGTTGAAAAGGCCCTGGAGAATTGAATCTCGTTTTTTGGGTTGTTTCTGAGGCATAGTGAAAATGAATCAATTTTTAGAGTATAGCCATTTATCAAGCATGTCAAAAACGATATCTCTTTTTATTGGCTTGGTTATGTAGTCGTTCATGCCAGCATCGAGGCAAAGCTCACGGTCTCCTTTCATGGCGTTGGCAGTCATTGCCAGAATGGGCACATCTGTAAATCCAAGTTTACGTATGGCCCGGGTAGCAGCATAACCGTCCATTTCAGGCATCTGTACATCCATGAGGATGGTGTCATATTTTTCGGGTTCTTTACTGAACATATCCACTGCAATTTTACCATTTGCTGCAACGTCCACGCTGTACCCAGCCTTGGTTAGAATCATTGAGGCAAGTTTTTGGTTCACCAGATTATCTTCAACAAGAAGAATGGATACTGATTGTTTGATTTCCTCGCGTACTGAGTATTGGGTAACCAGCTTTTGTTCCTGCTTTGGATCGTCAGCGTCAGCGTCGTGCCCCAATGTTCTGGCCAGGGTGCGCAGAAGGATGGCTCGTCTGGCGGGTTTACTCAGGAAAGCTGTGAATCCAACCTCTTTACATCTCTTGGCGAGTTTCTCAGTGGAGGAGGTGTAGGCAAGAAAAGGAATATCTTTGGCCTGTAGATCAGATTTTCTGATCATTGTTGCCAGCTCAAAACCTGAGATAACAGGCATTTGTAAATCGATAATGACCAGATCGAAGGGCGTTCCAGCATCTTCTGCTTGAGCCAGGGTTTGCATGGCCATTGTTTCGTCAAGTAATGCAGTTGTTTGGATGCCAGCTTTTTTCAGGATATGCTCAATGATGTCATTATTCGCTTTATTGTCATCGACAATAAGCATCTTAGTTCCTTTCAGTTCGAGCTGGCTCAGTTTTTTTGCATGAGACACGGTGGATTTTCGCATTTTTGCGATAAAGTGAAAGGTAGTTCCTTCGCCTTGTACACTTTCGGCCCATACCTTGCCATCCATTAAGGATGCAATTTTACGACTAATGGATAGCCCAAGGCCTGTGCCTCCATATTTCCTGGTGGTGCTGCCATCTTCCTGCTTAAATGCCTCGAAAATTGATTCGCATTTGTCTGCGGCAATTCCTATTCCCGTATCCCGGATAAAGCAGTGCAGGGTTATATTGTTATCGTCTTCCTCTTCTACATTGATGGTGAGCTCAAGTTCACCTTTTTCTGTGAATTTGGCCGAATTGCCAAGAAGATTAACAAGTACCTGTCTGAATCGTCCCGGATCTCCACTGATATTAGCTGGAAGTGTATCATCAATACGGCAAAGCACTTCGATGGGTTTGCCGGCAACACGCGGCCGGACGAGTTCACAGACATCGTGAGCGGTTATTTCAGCATCAAAATCGATATATTCCAGACTCATTTGTCCGGCCTCAACCTTGGAGAAATCAAGGATATCATTGATTAGACCCAGAAGTGCCTCGCCGCTTCGTTTGATGGTTTCGGCGCTGTCGCGCTGCTCTTCATCAAGGTTTGTGGTCAGGAGCATTTCAGTAAAGCCGATAACCCCATTCATCGGAGTCCGTATTTCATGGCTCATGGACGCAAGAAACTGGCTTTTGGCGACGGATGCTGCCTCTGCCGCAACCTTTGCCTTTCTCAATTTGCGGGTTTTGGATTCTATTTCTGATTGCAGCGTTTTGGAATAATTTTCCTGATGTTCCTGGATAATGCGATGACTCTTTTCGTTATCTTCCAGGGTGGCTTGATATTTCTTTTCAAGAACAGAGAATTTACGATCAAATTGTTTTTTCTGAATATCGAGTCTTTTCTGCCCGGCGGCTGTTTTTTGCATGCTGCCAAAAAGTTTGCAGCTTATGGAAACAAAAGCAGAGTGTGGTGCAGGGCTAAAGTAAAGGAGAGATTTAATTTTCGGCAGATCAATTGCTGCCCATATATTCTCTGAAGTGCTAACCACCTGGTAAGCCTTGTTGCTTTGCTTGAGGAGAGTTGTGAGATCCTGAATATCCTTATCCGAAGGTACATCACCTTTGCCTGCACTGTGTGTCTTACTTCTATGGTCAACAAGAAGAAAGGAACAATCAGGAGACAAGTCAGCAATGAGCTCAAGTAGCGTGTCGATTTCCTGTTGATAGGAGGTAACTGTGTCAAAAATGGCAAAACTCGATGGCATGGTGTTCTCCGTGTTGTAGGGTACCTTGAAAAATTAGCATTTTCGTTCAATGTCGAGCCATTTGGAGATTTTTACCACAGGCATATAGTTGATATTCCGAGGACAAAGTACTCGACTCTCTTAATGTGTGTTGAAATCGGGTACAAAAATTTTAAAATGGTGAAGAGATTGGGCGAAAAGGCAATTTTTCAAGGTAC
>JAOZLI010000111.1 GCA_029934915.1 Desulfocapsa sp.
CACTTCCCTAAACATCCATCTTACACCTCATATTTTTTAATTTATTTTTGAGTGACCCCTTAGATCAAATTGAGGAAAAGTAAATGTCTGAAGAAAATATAGAAAACCTGGAAAACCTAACTGAAGATCTGCCAACTGTAATCGCAGAGATGGAAAAAAAGTGTAAGCACGCCCCAGATAATGTGGTTGCTTTTCATCATCTGGGTCTTGTCTATATGAAGGCTGGCAGGATTGATGATGCCATTCAGGCCCTTGAAAGAAGTATCGAAATTGATGATCAGGCCAATCAGCCTATGATTAATCTCGGTGCCATCTATTTTGGACAGGGAAATCTTGATAAAGCTCAGGAAATGAATGAGCTTGCTATCGCAGCCCAGCCTGATCATTCCGCTCAGGCGTATGCCAATCTTGGACTTATCTGGCAGCAGCGAAATGACATGGACAAAGCCTTGGAATCCTATGAAAAGGCGATTCAGTACGATCCAAAACTTGCTACTGTCTGGATGAATCTGACTTCCGTGCTTACCATGAAAGGCGACGATGAGCGTGCGTTGAAATCTGCTCAGAAAGCAACTGAACTTGAGCCCGATTCGCCTCTTGCCCAGAATAATCTTGCTGTGGCACTATTTTTTAGCGGCGACTATGCAACTTCGAAAAATCATATAGAAAAGGCAAAAGAGCTCGGATATTCTGTGGATCCAAAATTCGCAGCGGCCCTTGACGAAAAGCTTGCCTAAACGCACCCCATGAAGAAACAAAAATTAAAGACCGAACCCTGGTGCCCGTTCTGTGGCCAGAAAGTCGGGAAGCCAAGTGATGCCCTTGAACGCAAGATGGATGAGTTTAAGATCGGGCGTTGTCAATGTGGGGCAGTATATGCATCTGATCCCACCGGGCTGAACGTTGGCTCAGCCATGGTTGAGACGCTGGTGTTTGCCTGTGATAATAACTGGGATTTTGCCTGGGATCTGCTTCCCGAAGACGATTATCTCACAGGACGTGTGGAAGATTACGACGAACCGACCCATCAGGTCGTGAATACACGCAATCTGGATGGACGTGCGGTTCGTGGTGTTTTGTATTTTGTTCGTTTGCATACTGAAATTGCGGATATCTCAAAACGGGTGAAGGAAAAGCAGGATGCCCTGAGCAAAGATTCCAGGGACCCAGTTCTTGACGGTGTCGAAATTCCGAAAAAACCAGAACCTGCTCCAGCTCTTGATCCCAAACGAAAGAAGGTGCGAGTCAACAAAAAGATGGTTCTGGAGGCTCGAAATAACGTCGATATTGATACTCTTGTCAGTTATTGTTTCGATGACCGCAAGACTCTGCGTCTGGTGCAACGTCTTTTGTATGATGTTGATGAAGGGCGCCGTTGGGAAACTGCATGGATTATCGGACAGGTCTGTGCCAAGGTGGCAGATAAAGAGCCTGGTCAGGTCTCTGAGCTTATACACAGACTTTTTGAGGCCTGTTCTGATTCGGCTGCGGCTCCCTGGGGAATGGTAGAAACCCTGAGTGAAGTTATTGCTGCCCGTTCTGATATCTTTGGCGCATTTAACAGGCATCTGCACAACTATATTGGAGATGATTCCACTCAGGTGCAGGTTGTCTGGGGACTTTCAAAGATAGCAGAAACGCGACCCGATCTGATTCGTGACACGCCATTTTATGACCTCTTTCATTTTTTGACTCATCCCAATCCAGAAATGAGAGGACTTGTGGCGCAGTTGCTGGGTCGGATTAGAGCAAATGAGGCCAGTATGCAGTTGATGGCGCTTTCAGATGATGATGCAAAGCTGGTTATCTGGAACAAGGGAAAAGCAGAAGAGCACACCGTTTCCGAATTGGTGAAAGAAGCTCTTAGTCATATTAGTAACGGAGATAAGTGATATGCAGGGAACAATACAACCCATAGAAAATATACAGAAAAAGGAAGAAAAGAAGAAAAAACGTTCTTCCGACCCCGTACAAGCTGAGTATGAGGATGGCGTGGGGTTCATCGCCAACAAGGAATATGGTCAGGCAGCTCTTTCGCTCCATAATGCCCTTGTGGGTTATGAGAAGAGAAACCATCAGGATGGTATCGCCAACGCTTCAAACCAGCTTGGTATTCTCTGTATGAAAAAAGGTGAATTTGATAAGGCGCGCGAGCATTTTCAGAGCGCCTGGGATATTTGTAAGCGATTTGATGATTCCATGAGTTTACTGGCGTTGTCTGAGCAGTTTGTGATTATTCATCGTCAGGCTAAAGAATATAAAGAGGCAATTGCGTGCTGTCTTGATATGCTCGATACCCATCATAGGCATAACAATCCTGATGGGACTGTAAATGTTATGGAGTGTATGGCTGATATATATATCGATCAGGGAGAGAAGGCAAAGGCTGCTGATGCCTACAGGAGTTGCGCTTCCATCCATTTAAATTATAATCATAAGAATTTTGCCAAACGCTTTGAAGAGAAAGCGATAGCTCTTGAAGGCTAATTGCACATGTTTACCGGCATCATAGAAGGAACAGGGAAGCTCCTTGCGAAACGAGGTGCTGGTGGAGGTCTTGCCTTTGATTTGCAAGCTGGTTTTGATCTGACCAATCCTGAAGAAGGGGAGTCCATTGCGGTAAATGGTGTGTGTCTCACTGCCTACAATATTGAGGGCAGCAAATTTACGGTTGATGTATCTCCAGAGTCCTTGTCAAGAACAACTCTGGGTGATTTAGCCGTTGGCGGAACAGTAAATATGGAACGTGCTCTGCAACTCTCCGATCGTTTGGGAGGGCATATTGTTTCCGGGCATGTTGATTGCGTGGCAACGGTTAGTGAGCGTCAACCAAAGGGCGATTTTACCCTGTTTTCTTTCAGCTTCCCCAAAGAATTTGGCAGATACGTTATTGAGAAGGGTTCTATTACCATAAACGGCATAAGCCTGACCGTAAATAGTTGCACGCTGGAAAGTTTTGAAGTTTCTATCATTCCCCACACCTTGAAAATAACCAGCCTCGGAGAGTTGAAACGTGGCAGTAAGGTGAACATCGAGGTCGATATTATCGGCAAGTATGTGGAAAAGATGTTGCAGCCAAGTGGCACAAAGGATGGGCAAAAATCTGCGAATAGTGGTATAAACCCCGCATTTCTGGCTGAGAACGGTTTCTTTTAGTACGCTCCTTGGCGAAATTATTTTATATATTAGACAGGTAAAATCATGGCAGTTAACACAATAGAAGAATGTATTGAAGATATAAAAAATGGCAAGATGGTCATTCTGGTGGATGACGAAGATCGCGAAAATGAAGGTGATCTCTGCATGGCAGCCACTGCCGTCACGCCCGAAGCAGTAAATTTCATGGCAACATATGGTAGAGGTCTGATCTGTGTTACCATGAGTCCGGATCTTATTGATAAGCTGGAACTGCCCATGATGGTGTCAGACAATAAATGCCAGTTTGGTACCGGTTTTACAGTCAGTATTGAGGCAACTACCGGTGTTACCACAGGTATTTCTGCCGCTGACCGTGCCCATACCATTTTGGTGTCCGTTGCAGACGATGCCAAACCTGGTGATATCGTGAGTCCCGGCCATGTGTTTCCGCTTCGGGCTCGCAAAGGTGGCGTTCTGGTTCGTCTTGGTCAGACTGAGGGATCCGTTGATATGTCTCGTCTGGCAGGTCTTACTCAAGCCGGTGTGATTTGTGAAATTATGAAGGATGATGGCACAATGGCCAGAATGCCGGATCTTGAAAAATTTGGTAAAGAGCATGATCTGAAAATTTGCACAATTGCCGATCTTATTGCGTATCGTTTACGTGAGGATGTGCTTGTTCATCGTGCTGCAGAAGCAAGAATCCCAACGGAACATGCTGGAGAGTTTACCGCAGTTGCCTACAGGAATGATGTTGACGATTTTGAGCACATTGCCTTTGTAAAGGGTGAGATTAATTCCGATGAGCCTGTTTTGGTTCGTGTTCATTCTGAATGTCTGACTGGTGATGTTTTTGGCTCTGCACGTTGCGATTGTGGTGATCAGTTGCATGCTGCCATGCGCATGATAGAGCAGGAAGGAAGTGGCATCGTGTTATATATGCGCCAGGAAGGACGAGGGATTGGGCTTGTGAATAAGCTGAAAGCCTACACCCTGCAGGACGAAGGTATGGATACCGTTGAAGCCAATCATAAGCTTGGTTTTAAGGCTGATCTTCGTGATTATGGTATAGGAGCTCAGATCTTACGTGATTTAGGCGTGAAGAAAATGAATCTCTTAACTAATAATCCTAAAAAGATAATTGGCCTTGAAGGCTATGGTTTGGAAGTGGTTGGTCGCTTCCCCATTGAAATGGAAGCCAGTGAAGAAAACAAAAGCTATCTTGAGTGCAAGCGTGATCGCATGGGACACATGATAGACGTTGACGATAATTAAGGGAATTGGAAAGAAATAATTTACCCAGATTACGCAGGATTTTTTTTCGTATTCGAGGCATACTAATAGGCGCATAGCAGAGCTATGTAACTATTAGTATACCGAAGAGTGCGGAAAAAAAGACAAGTAAGGTGGATAAATTATTTTTTGAAGATTCCCTCAGAGAAGGAACCCCTGTTATGGCTAATTATATTGAAGGAAATCTACAAGCGGACGGAAAGAAGTTCGGCATCATTGTTGCGCGTTTTAATTCATTTATATGTGAGAAACTTTTGGACGGTGCGCTGGATACGTTATTGCGTTCAGGTGCAAATGATGCGGATATTGATGTGGTGCGTGTCCCCGGTGCTTTTGAAATTCCGCTCATCGCTAAAAAAATGGCAACGGCTCAGAAGTATGATGCCATTATATGTCTAGGTGTCGTCATTCGTGGCGCAACACCCCATTTTGATGTGGTTGTGAACGAAGTCTCAAAAGGCTCCGCACAGGTTGGTCTTGAAACTGGTGTTCCTGTCATTTTCGGTGTTCTTACAACAGAGACCATCGAACAGGCCATTGAGCGTTCTGGAACAAAAGCAGGCAACAAGGGTGCTGATGTTGCTGTTGCTGCCATTGAAATGGCCGATCTTATCACTAAATTTCAGTAAAAAAAAACGTAATGTCTATACGCCGAAAATCAAGAGAAGCTGCCCTGCAGTTTCTCTTTCAGGAAGATTTTAAAGGTTTTGAAGAGGGAGCTGAACAGGATCTCGAAGAGCGTTTCGTCGATTTTTGCTCCTTGTATGATGTTCAGAAAAAAGCGAGACCTTATGCTGTGATTCTACTCGCTGGCGTATATGCAAAGCGGGAAGCAGTTGATGCTGCAATTACCGCACACGCCAAAAACTGGCGTCTGTCGCGAATAGACGTAACTGATAGAAATATTCTTCGTATCGCCAGTTACGAGATGCTCTTTCAAGAAGATGTACCAGTTGAAGTGTCAATAAACGAGGCCGTTGAAATAGCGAAACGTTTTTGTGGCCCTGATTCGCCAGCCTTTGTCAATGGCATCCTTGATGCTGTTAAAGGCGAATTAGGCGGCGTGCAGCGTCCGCCTGCATGAGACTGATGCCCTTGCGGTATAAAGCCGAATTAAGCGGTGCGTAGCGTCCGCTACTCATCGTTTTCTTCTCTTCTTTTATTTGAATTCCATTTTTTAACTCCCTGTTATTTTGAGATAATGTGTCCGTGTTTTGAGCTTTATGTCAGTCGTATGGTTTTTCCTGAGCTATGTTATCAATCTTGCATTTTCCTAGAATTCTGATTACATGGATACCACAAGACGCCTGATTGGGATCATTTATTGTTGAACAAGCCTAAGGTACCCTCAAATTCAAAATGTGAAACAGCATGGCACAAATTACTAAAAAGACACGTCCTGGCTTTAAGCAGGAAGCGGTGGCAGTTCTGGGTATATTCATATCTCTTTTTATTTTTCTCAGTATCTTTTCTGTGGATTTTGCAACGGGAAAAGATTGGGGAGGCGAAATCGGGGTGTTGGTGGCTCAGGTGCTTATGGGCTTTACAGGGTGGGGAGCATATCTTCTTGCTGCACTGCTATTGCTTCTTTCCTTTCTCTTTTTCAGTCCGAGGATGTCATTTGAGCGTTTACCCCAAATAACTGCCGGGGTGACTGGTGCTGTGATCTCCTCATGCGGGCTTTTTTCGTCGCTATCGTTAAAAGATCTTGCCAGTGTCGAAGCAGGTGGATTCTTAGGGGAAACCGTTCTTAAAGTTATGCAGGCACTTGTTGGTGGACCCGGTACAGTGTTGTTTCTATTCTTACTCTTTGTCGTTTCCATGATGCTTTCTACGCAGTTTTCTCCCTATCAGTTTGGGGCCTTTTTATGGAATATGACGAAGAAAACAGGGCAAGGCCTGAAAAGCGTTCTTTTTTCAGGACGTAAGAAACGTAAAGAGATAAAAGCGACCAGAAAAACTGTCCCATCAGTGAAGGAACAATCTAAACCTGTTGTACAGCAAAAAGAACGACTCAAAGAAATTGAACCAGAACCCACCGGCCCCTCTCTTGCTATGCCAGTGGTAAAGGAAGTTGCCAGGATTGCTGAGGTAGATGAGGGTGAGGCATTTGCCGCCACTCCTGTGGCGAGGGGGGACTGGAAACTTCCACCCGTCAGTATCCTTGAAAAACATGTTAATGCTCATGAAGAAGTTGATAAAGAGGTATACTATAAGGTTTCAAAGCAACTTGAGCAGAAGCTTAAGAATTTTGGTGTTTCCGGCAAAGTCGTTGGTATCTCACCTGGCCCTGTGGTCACCACATATGAGTATGCACCTGCAGCAGGTGTTAAAATCAGTAAAATAGCGGGCCTTGCCGATGATCTTGCATTGGGGCTGAAAACCCAGTCGGTACGTGTCGTTGGTTCTGTTCCTGGGAAGGCCGCTCTTGGTATAGAGATACCAAATCCCAACAGATCAGTGGTCTATATTCGTGATTTGATAACTTCTGAACACTATCGCACCGGGAAAGACAAACTGGCAATCGCATTAGGTCTTGATGTGGTTGGGAGTCCTGCCATCGCCAATCTGGCCAAGATGCCCCATCTGTTAATTGCAGGAGCAACGGGTGCTGGAAAGTCTGTTGCAATTAATACCATTATTGCCTCGCTTCTCTTTAATGCAACTCCTGAAGAGGTGCGGCTTCTGATGGTTGATCCAAAACGTATCGAGCTTTCGGGTTACGAGGGGATTCCGCATTTGTTGCATCCAGTTGTGGTGGAACCAAAACTTGCGTCTCGCGCCCTGATGTGGGCAGTAAGGGAGATGGAAAGAAGGTATAAACTCATGGAAGTGGCTAAGGTTAAGAGTTTTGATTCGTATAATGAAGTGTCGGAGGAGAAACTTCCCTATATCGTGATTATTGTCGATGAGCTCGCAGATCTCATGATGGTGGCTTCAAAGGACGTAGAGGCCTCCATAGCTCGACTTGCGCAGATGGCACGAGCTGCCGGGATGCATCTTATTCTTGCGACTCAACGGCCATCGGTTGATGTGCTCACTGGTCTTATTAAGGCTAATTTTCCCACCAGAATTTCCTTTAAGGTTTCCTCGAAAGTGGATTCGCGCACAATCCTGGATACTTCAGGAGCAGAACACCTGCTGGGGCTTGGAGATATGCTCTATCTTGCCAATGGTTCCTCGATTTTGCAGCGTATCCATGGCGCCTATATCTCAGAAAAGGAAACTGATGCGCTTATTCAATTCCTGAAAGATCAGGGTAATGCCAGCTACGATGAATCCGTGACGGCTGCGGTGGAAGAAGAAGAGAATGCTGGAAGCATAAAAGATGAAGACTACGATGAACGCTACGATGAAGCAGTAAGTATTGTATGTGAACTGGGGCAGGCATCCATCTCAATGGTACAAAGACGACTGCGTGTAGGATACAACCGTGCAGCCAGGATGATCGAAATGATGGAGAAGGAAGGCCTGGTTGGGCCTGCTGATGGAGCGAAACCAAGGGAAGTTTTGGCACGCAAAGAATATGCGTAAGGCATCACTTTAACAGTGGTTGAATTCTCTTGACAATTACAGGGCAACACTATATAAGTTGATCTTGAAAAAAATGAGTGATGGTTCATTTAGTGGGGTGTTTGAGCTATATTTGCCTAACTTGTTGAGATTTATTGCTAAGTGTTGGTGGAGCATTGCCAAAAAAGTTTGACTTTTTTTGTATGTTCTTTTTTTTAGAGGTATAAGTTGGTTCGGATGTTCCGGACCGCAAAAGTAAATTAACTGAGGAGGTAGTTTAATGCCAAGTTATGTAGATCCTGAGAAGTGCGACGGATGTAAAGGTGGCGACAAGACAGCTTGTATGTACATCTGTCCTAACGACCTGATGGTTCTTAGCAAAGAGGACATGTTAGCATACAATCAGGAACCTGATGCATGCTGGGAGTGTTACTCTTGTGTTAAGATTTGTCCACAGGGCGCAATCTTTGTTCGTGGTTACG
>JAOZLI010000112.1 GCA_029934915.1 Desulfocapsa sp.
GCTGGTGTAATCAGTGAGATCATCGAATAATTAAACCCTTCAAAACACCTCTCTGTTTTTTCAGGGGGGTGTTTTTGCTATTTGGAATTATCATGAGAGATATTGTAACCCTTGCATGTGGTACATGTAAAAATCGTAACTATACAACGACCAAGAATAAGAGAAATACGCCAGGAAAACTCGAGTTCAAAAAATACTGCCCATTCTGCAGAACACATACACCTCATAAAGAAACAAAATAATTATTTGCAGGCCAGTAGCTCTAATTGGTAGAGCGCCGGACTCCAAATCCGGATGTTGGGGGTTCGACTCCCTCCTGGCCTGCCATTTGTTTTTCTTTTGGTGCTAGTGTCTAAAATAATTATTAAGCAGAAGGCGGTTTGAATCATGGCAAAAATGACAAAATCAGTTGCTAAAGGTAAGCAGGTTGAGGTTGAGAAAAAGTCTATATTCTCTCCAGCATCCATTAGAACATTTGTTGATGAAGTCAAAGTAGAATTCACAAAAATTGTTTGGCCTGACAAAAAGACGACTATCAGCTTAACTGGAGTTGTTGTAGTTTTTTCAATTCTTGCTTCTATATACCTTGGTTCTGTCGATTTAATTCTTGGAAAGATAATTGATACTGTTCTTCGCTAGGTTGCAACATTATTTAACACTCTCCTCACTCTATCATTTTACTGGATAAAATAAATGGCAATGCACTGGTATATATTGCAGGTTCATTCCGGCTTTGAGGAAAAGGTTAAACTGACCCTTGAGGACAGAATAAGTAAGGCTGACCTTGAAGATTCATTTGGAGAGATTTTAGTACCAGAAGAACAGGTAGTTGAGATGGTCAAAGGTGTTCGTAAAACATCATCTCGAAAGTTCTTCCCTGGATATATGCTACTCTCCATGGACCTCAACGATGAGACCTGGCATGTGTTGCACGAGAACATGCCTCGAGTTATCGGTTTTGTAGGTGATGATGAAAATCCTACACCAATGCCCGATGAAGATGCTGATAAAATAATTGCTCGTATTCAGGACGGTAGTGAAACGCCCAGACCAAAGGTTATATTTGAAATCGGTGAAAGTGTTCGGGTTACAGATGGACCTTTTGCGAACTTTCAGGGCGTTGTCGATGAAGTATTTCCTGAGAAGGGCAGAGTAAAAGTTATGGTATCCATTTTCGGCAGGGAGACACCTGTTGAATTGGAGTATATCCAGGTATCGAACAATTAGATGATCAGTAGCGTTCTAATGGTTGCATTGTCAACTGTTATTCAGTTTTAGAAAAAAAATTTAAAAGAAACTCTATTATTAGAGTAGGAGTTCGAAATGGCAAAGAAACCTTCGGCGTATATTAAATTGCAGATTCCTGCCGGAAAAGCCAATCCTTCACCACCAGTAGGGCCAGCACTTGGTCAGCATGGTGTGAATATTATGGAATTCTGTAAAGCATTTAACGCCAAGACTCAGGATATGGGTGATACCGTTGTTCCTGTAGTAATTACTGTATATGTAGATAGGTCTTTTAGTTATGTTACTAAAACACCACCTGCTTCATTCCTTTTGATGAAGGCCGCTGGTTTGAAAAAGGCGTCATCTAATCCAAAGAGTGAACGTGTAGCTGAAATTACTTTGGAAAAAGTTCGTGAAATAGCAGAAACTAAAATGCCTGATCTTAATGCGTATGATATAGATGCTGCAACTAAGATCATTTCTGGTACAGCTCAAAGTATGGGCATAACAGTCATTGGCGCATAACTATTAAATTTACATACTGCTGGATCGTACTTTAGAAGAAAACGATCCTGAGAGTAGGAGGCTAACATGCCGAAGCACGGAAAAAATTATAATAACAAAGTTGAAAAATTTGACGGTACTGCTCAGTACAGTCTTGAAGATGCTGTAAAACTTGTACTGCAGAGCAGTTTTACCAAGTTTGACGAGACCATTGATATCGCCATGAAACTTGGTGTTGATCCGCGTCATGCAGATCAAATGGTTCGTTCCTCAGTTGTACTTCCCCACGGTACTGGTAAAGAAACAAGAGTACTTGTTTTCGCCAAAGGTGATAAAGAGACCGAGGCAAAGGAAGCTGGTGCGGACTTTGTCGGTGGCGATGATCTGGTAGAAAAAATAAAGGAAGGCTGGACTGATTTTGATAAAACCGTTGCTACCCCTGATATGATGGGTACTGTTGGTAAAATTGGTCGTATACTTGGACCTAGAAATCTTATGCCCAATGCCAAACTTGGTACTGTTACCTTTGATGTCGCCAATATTATAAAAGAAATCAAATCAGGCAAGGTGGACTTTCGTGTTGAAAAAACCGGAATCATTCATGCTGGTCTTGGAAAAGTTTCTTTTGGTCAGGATTCAATGGTGGAAAATATCAAAGCATTTGTACAGAGGGTCATACAATTAAAACCTTCTTCCGCAAAGGGCATTTACCTGCGTTCTGTAATTATTAGTTCCACAATGGGACCAGGGGTAAAGCTTGATCCAGTCGCACTTACTGCATTTGTTAAGTAAGTGAGATTTTATATATAGTTTTAATAAAACAGTCGAAGACAGTGGGTACCGTTAACGGTTTAATCACATTATGTGTCCTGCCGAGGCAATCTTTGAAATATAGCATGCTTACAGAAATAATGTTTTGTGTTCGCATTCGTAGTATTAGTATTTTGCCCGTAACTGCTGCCTAAGGCATAAGATAAACTTTAACCGATTAAGGAGGAGCACTTTGAACCGTGATGATAAATCAGCAGTAGTCTCCGAGTTGAATGATTCATTCAGCCGTGCCAAATTTACAGTGGTAACTGATTATTGTGGATTAACGGTTTCTGAGTTGCAAGAGCTTCGTATTCAATTACGCAGCTGTGATTCAGAAATTCGAATTGCAAAGAATACTCTTCTTAAAAGGGCAGTTTCGGACACCGCCAGTGATGTACTTCTAGAAGACTTCACCGGCACAACAGCCGTTGTAATGGCTTATGATGATCCGGTCGGCCCTGCTAAGGCACTTGCAACATTTGCACAAGATCATGAAAAACTGCAAATTCGAGCAGCTGTTCTTGAAGGAGAGAGAATTTCTTCAGATGAATTGATGGCACTGTCTAAACTTCCTTCCAAGGACGTTCTTCTCGGACAGTTCCTCTCCGTTCTTAATAGTGTACCTACTGGACTTGTTCAGGTTCTCTCAGGAGTTCCGCGTACATTCCTTTATGGCTTACAGGCTATTAAAGAGCAGAAGGAACAAGCATAATTCTGACGACTACAAAAGATTGAAGGCTTAGTGAAGCCTGTCAAAACTTTTAAAAAGATTATTTAACGAATAAATACGAGGTATTTCCAATGGCTGTATCAAAAGACGATGTAATTGAGTTCTTATCTAACATGTCTGTACTTGAGCTTTCTGAGCTTATCAAAGATCTTGAAGAAAAATTTGGTGTTTCAGCTGCTGCTCCTGCTGCTGTTGCTGTTGCTGGCGCTGCTGATGGTGGTGGCGAAGCTGCTGCAGAGCAAACCGAATTTGACGTTATTCTTACCTCTTTTGGCGATGCCAAAATTAAGGTAATTAAGGAAGTTCGTGCAATCACTGCCCTTGGTTTGAAAGAAGCCAAGACTCTGGTTGAAGGTGCTCCTACTCCGCTTAAGGAAGGCGTTTCTAAAGACGAAGCCGAAGCGATTAAGAAGCAGATTGAAGAAGTTGGTGCTTCTGCAGAAATCAAGTAATCAACTGTTTGCATATGATTGTTGCTAACATACTGTTACAACAATCGAAACGATACGCTACGGGCTTTTAGTCCGCTGGCGTATCGTGCTTTATACAAAGCAGTATGTTTTATGTTGTAAAAACACGGAACAACAGTGGGATATCGTTGTTGCTTCGATTCTTTATTTTCCAGTTTTGATTCACCCCTAATCGTGTGTAGCTATGAAAATGAATGAAATTAAAGCAAAGTCTGCGAAAGAAGGTGGGCTTTTGACCTTCTGTTATTGTCCTGACATTATTCCCCCGTATCCGCTGTATCATACTTTTTGAACTTCCCTGGCTTAGCAGCCACCCTGCCAAGCCGTTTAATCCAGCGTCATACGTTTTCGTCTGTCTGCTGGTATACAGTAATTATCCGTTAAAGGCATCCCTGAGGTAAATTATGGAAAGAGTAAGAAAAAACTTTGCCACTGCAGCATCACATCAAGAACCGCCGCATCTTATATCTATGCAGCGTATATCCTATGAAAAATTTCTACAGATTGATGTTGATCCTAAAGAACGCGCTGATCATGGTTTGCAGGCTATCTTTAAGAATGTCTTTCCAATAAATGATTTTAATGGACATTGCTCCCTTGAATTTGTCGCCTATTCTTTTGGAGAACCTAAATATACTATAGCAGAATGCCAACAGCGTGGCATGACATACGATATTCCTGTTAAAATTACTGTTCGTCTAATCACTTTTGATGTGGACGAAGAGACTGAAGTTCAGACCATTCGTGATATTAAAGAACAGGAAGTCTTTCTTGGTGCATTGCCTTTGATGACAGGTGATGGAGTCTTTGTTGTCAATGGTACAGAGCGTGCCATTGTCTCTCAGTTGCAGCGTTCTCCTGGTCTCTTTTTCACTCATGACCAGGGTAAGAAACATGCAAGTGGTAAATTACTCTATTCGGCACGTATAATTCCTGTTCGTGGTTCGTGGATTGATCTCGAATTTGATATTAAAGACGTACTTCATGTTCGTATCGATCGTCGTCGAAAGTTTCCTGTAACCACATTGTTAAAAGCGCTTGATTTTGATAAGAAAGAAGGAGAAGAGCATGATTACAGTGCGGAAAAACTTTTACGTAAGTTTTATATTACCCTTAAAATCAAACGCGAGGGTGAAAATTATTTTAAAGAATTTAACGCAGATACAGTACAAGGGCAACGACTGGAATTTGATCTGGTAGATCCTGGCACTGGCGAAATATTAGGTAAAGAAGGTAAAAAACTTGGTAAGGCAGTTTGTAAACGGATTGTTAATGCAGGGATTGAATTCCTTAAAATTTCCCAAGAACGACTTCTGGAAAATTTTCTTGTTACCGACCTCATTCATCCCGAAACTGGGGAAATATTAGCTGCCGGAAATAATGAACTTACAGAAACAATGCTAGAATCTTTTATTGAGTCAGGTATAGATCAATTTGAGATTTTACATATCGATGGTATTCGATATTCCGACGCATTTCGTAAAACACTTGCATTGGACAAAGCTGTAAGTGCTGAAGAAGCAATGCTTGAAATTTACAGAAGATTACGTCCTTCCAGCCCCCCTACTATTGAAGTTGCACAGACATTTTTTAATAACCTTTTCTTCAATAAGGACCTTTATGACCTCTCTGAGGTCGGTCGTTATAAAATAAATGCTCGCCTTGAACTCGACACTGATATTGAGCACAGAGCACTTACCAAAGAAGATATCGCCGAATCAGTTTTATACCTTGTTCGTTTGAAAGATACTCAGGGGGATGTCGATGATATCGATCATCTTGGAAACCGTCGTGTACGAACGGTTGGAGAACTGATTGAAAATCAGTATCGAATGGGGCTGATCCGTATGGAACGCGCGATCAAAGAGCGGATGACGTTGCAGGAAGTTGAAACCATGATGCCTCATGATTTGGTGAATCCAAAACCTATTTCTGCGGCTATCAAAGAGTTTTTTGGCACTTCTCAGCTCTCACAATTTATGGATCAGACAAATCCACTGTCTGAAGTCACTCACAAAAGGCGACTTTCTGCACTCGGACCTGGTGGACTATCTCGTGAGCGTGCTGGTTTTGAAGTACGTGATGTTCATCCAACTCATTATGGCCGAATCTGCCCGGTTGAAACTCCGGAGGGGCCAAACATTGGACTGATTGTCTCGCTTGCCACATACGCAAGAATTAATCCATATGGTTTTATAGAAACTCCCTATCGTAAAGTTGAAGATGGTATTGTACTCGATGAAATTAAATACTTGAGTGCCCTGCAGGAACAAAATCAACTGATCGCACCCGCTGCCACAAAGCTTGATAAGGATCATAAAATCGTTGCCAGCTCATTAATTGTACGTGATGAAGGTGAAGTTATCACGACTAATGCTGAAGATGTCACCTATATGGACATTGCTCCAAATCAGCTAGTGAGTGTTGCTGCATCCCTTATTCCATTTCTAGAAAACGATGATGCTAACCGTGCTCTTATGGGATCGAATATGCAACGTCAGGCCGTACCGCTTATGATTAATCATTCACCTTTAGTTGGTACAGGTATGGAACGCTATGTCGCCAGAGATTCTGGAGCATGTTTGCTCGCTGGAGACGAGGGGGTGGTTGAGGAAATCGATTCCAATCGAATTGTGGTTCGATATGATAAGCACGGTGTTGATGGGTTTGATACAGGGGTTGGCGTATATCGACTTTCGAAATACAAAAAATCAAACCAGAATACCTGTTTTACCCAAAATCCTCTGGTTTACCCTGGAGATCGTGTCGTGAAGGGTACCGTTCTTGCTGACGGACCATCTTGTGAAGATGGTGAACTTGCTCTTGGTAAAAATGTCACCATTGCTTTTATGCCATGGCGAGGATTTAACTTCGAAGATTCCATTCTTATTAATGAGAGACTTCTAAAAGAAGATACATTTACATCAGTCCATATTGAGGTTTTCGAGACAATGGCTCGGGATACCAAACTTGGCAAAGAGGAAATCACTCGTGATATTCCTAATGTAAGTGAAGAAACACTACGTAACCTTGATGATTCTGGGATTGTAAGGATTGGTGCCGATGTTCATTCAGGTGATACACTTGTTGGCAAGGTGACCCCAAAAGGGGAGACCATGCTTTCCCCAGAGGAAAAATTGCTCCGTGCAATTTTTGGTGAAAAAGCACAAGACGTTAAAGATTCATCCCTTCGCGTTCCACCTGGTGTTGAAGGTGTTGTTATTGACGCTAAAGTCTTTTCAAGAAAAGGTGTTGATAAGGATGAACGTTCTCTAATGATCGAAGATCTGGAGATCGAACGTCTCAATAAAGATAAACTTGATGAACTTGCCAGCTTAAAACATGGAGTGTGTCGTGAGATTGGAGAAATCATGGATGGGCGTACCGTAAAGGCAGACGTCTGTGATAAACAAGGGAATGTACTTGTAACATTAGGCAAAAAAATGCAGGCAGAATTTGCAGAGCAAATTGGTTTTGCTGCCCTTGCCAAAATTGACTTCTCAGAAAAAAGTAAATTTGAAGATGATATCCAGGCAGCATACGAACGGTACGGGAGTCAGAAAATACTGATTGCCGGGCGTTATGATGGAATTATTGAGCGAATGAAGAAAGGTGATGACTTGCCTCCTGGTGTTGTGAAGATGGTCAAAGTCTATGTTGCCACCAAGCGTAAACTTTCGGTTGGAGATAAAATGGCTGGCCGCCATGGAAACAAAGGCGTTGTTTCAAGACTACTCCCTGAAGAAGATATGCCATTTTTTGCAGATGGGACCACCGTTGATATTGTTTTAAATCCTCTTGGTGTACCTTCTCGTATGAATGTTGGTCAGGTTCTTGAGGTGCATCTTGGTTTTGCAGCAAAGCAGATAGGAAAGCAACTCTCTGATCTTGCCCAGGCTGAAGAGCTCGATGCTATTAAGAAGAAGATGCAGGCTGTGTATTCCGATGATGAATACAGACAGATAACTGACGGAATGAGTGATGCAGATCTTTTTGACTGGTGCCGTAAACATTATCGCGGAATTCATGTGGCAACTCCTGTTTTTGATGGTGCTGAAGAAGAAAAAATTCGTGAACTTCTTGTAGAGGCCGGTGTCGATGAAGTCGGACAAAGTCAACTTTATGATGGTATCACAGGTGACCCTTTTGCCAATCTGGTGACAGTCGGTGTTATGTATATGCTGAAACTTCACCATCTTGTAGATAATAAGATTCATGCCCGTTCCACTGGTCCTTACTCACTTGTTACGCAACAGCCGCTTGGTGGTAAGGCTCAGTTCGGTGGACAGCGACTTGGTGAAATGGAAGTATGGGCTATGGAAGCCTATGGTGCTGCCTATACGCTGAAGGAATTTCTGACTGTCAAATCAGACGATGTTGAAGGTCGTACAACCATGTATGAACGCATAGTTAAAGGCAATAACTTTCTCACCACTGGATTGCCTGAATCGTTCCATGTTCTCGTTAAAGAGCTTCAGGGATTATGTCTGGATATGGAACTGATAAACGTATAGACAGTTTGTAAAGTTATAAAGTTATAAAGTTTTCAAGTTTATAAAGTTATAAAGCGCTAGGTCGATCATTATACGACTTTGACTTTATAACTTTTACACTTTCAACTCTGATAAGGAGTGTACTTTCGTGGAAGAGCTATTCAAT
>JAOZLI010000363.1 GCA_029934915.1 Desulfocapsa sp.
TCATTCAACAATAACCTCATAATTACGAAGTTATTGTTGAACAAACCCTTATTCTGTATAAAAATATTTTTCCATTTCTATTACTAAAATAAAAAAATGAATATTCGATACCGTACCGTAACAGCAGCTGTGTGTTGCTCTCTTTTGTTCTCTGCTTGTGCGTATGACAAAAAACGTATAGTTGCACCCGGAAACCCCTCAGCGACAGGGGCTCAGGGGCTTGAAACCAATGAAAATATAACAAGTAACGTAATTGTTGAACCACCCCCCATAGGCCAAAATATGGGTTCGGCCTATGTAAATGAAAATGTTGGGGGAGATTTTCCTGATACAGTTTCTGCTGAGTCGCAGGTGTTACCGGATATGCAGTATGTCAAAGATCGCATATTTGAGTATGGCAGAAAGCTTGATCGATGGAAGGAGCTGGATAATCAGGCTGTGGTTGCTGATCTCGATGAAGCTGCATCTGAGCAAATGGTTCGTTGTTTTAGAGATTTGCAAAAAGTGTTGAATGGATATAACCACATTCATGAGGCACTGTTGCGTCGGGATTTTATGGATTCCTCTGCATTGATTTCGGGTGAAGAAGTCATGAAGCTGGAACAGCGTGATATCACTTTTCTGGAGTCAGGTTGTGGTGCATTGTTAAAAAGTGATGATGACAGTGGTGCCGGCTGGGCTCAGCGAGAAGAACAGGCGGATCTTCCCCAGATTGAGACATTAATAGAACGTTATGCCGGGAGTGAAGAATTTGAAGAAGTTGTTCAGGTGTGGCAGAAAATACCAGACAATCAATTGGATAGAGTACATCTAAATACCAGAATATCTTATGGTAACGCCTTAATGGCACTTCACCAGGGGGCCGAAGCAGGAAAGGTATATCAAACCATAGTTGATCTCATGACCTCGTCCGATGATCAGCGTACAGATATTCTTTCTTTACGGCAGGTCTTAGCAGATCTTTACGCTGCTTCTGGAGACTACAAAAAGGCTGAAGAACAGTACCAGGAAATCTCGAATGATTACAAAAGTCTTGCAGCAATAGAAGGGTGGGCAATTCTTCAGATATCCATTCTTGAACGAAGTGAGCCTGGTAGCCCGGAACTGGAAGAATACTCCTCTTTATTACGAAATCATCTGGGATACAGTGCACAGCGTGATGGCTATAAGCTTGTTTGGCAGGCTGATAAATTCCTGGCGGACTATCCTTACTCTGCAGTAGCGTCAAATATAGATATTATCAGGGAATCTGCACAGAGGAAAGCCGATACCTGGTTGACTGCTTTTCTTGCAGAGGTTGACATAATGGCTGGTGAGGAACGCTACCAGGATGCGCTTTTGAAGATGGAAACACTTCAGGAGGATATTTTAAGCGGGGAAAAGCTAATTGAAACCCGCAAAAAAAGTGATGATTTGACTTTGGCTTCGGCAGTGTTTCATGAAACAAAGAAAATTGAAGAAATACAGATACTGCAACGAAAATGGAATGATGCCTTATTGCTTATTGATACCGGTAGTTATGATGAGGCAATTGAGTTACTAACGACAATGCTTGATACTGATTATGGTTTAAAGGCAAATAATAAAATAGAGGAGGCCTCGCTTTTCGCAGCCCGCGCAGAAAGACGAAAAGCTGCAGATCTGTTTATTCGATTTACAAAAACAACTGATTTAGAGGCTCAGAAAAAACTTCTTATTGATTCTAGAAGGCACCTGGTTGATATCCTGGTTAAGTATCCTGATGTTGGCATAACAGATAAGGTAATGGGAAATATCGAAAGGGTTGAAAAGGAGATGAATACTATCGATCCAAATTTAATTGCCCAGGCGGAATTAGTTGGTGAAAATGGTTTTAACGAAGAACGAGAAGGGCAGGATGCTTTTGATATGCCTTCTCCAGGTCAACAACAGGTGCAATCGACAAGACCACAGGATAGTGAGATGGTTATTGAGCAGGATTTGTAGTCTGGGAGAGAGTGGGAAGGTTGAAGTACATCAAAGGATGAAGACGAATATCGAATGTCGAACAAGGAATTTCGAACCGCAGAAGGGAAAACCCTCAATCGGTCGTCTTTTATTCCGATCGATATTCGATATTCCTTGTTCGACATTCTCATTTAAAAACTCGTACATAAACGCTAAGCACTTTAATACGGCGACACAATTAACGTTATCGCACAATCCAAGGTTTAGGTTTTAGAGTTCCTTGTCTCAAGGAGAACTATCACAAAAGAAATATTATGGATTGCAGTTCCTTCTGTGCTCCGAAATTCATCTTCCTGGTTACCAGCAAAGTTTAACTAAACTGTAAATTTGATGTGGGAACTTGTGCCTGCGAGTGCTTGTACCCTTTGTTCGGATGATTGTAGAGGCAAGCTAAATCAGTAAAGTCGCCTGCAGGTGCTCTCGGACAATTCCATTTTGAATTTATCTGAACGTTAGTGGCAATCAGGTTCATTTTTTTAAACGAAAAAAAGCCCCAATCAGAATAATCTGATTGGGGCTTTT
>JAOZLI010000364.1 GCA_029934915.1 Desulfocapsa sp.
TTAGGTTATGGTATCACAGATGGTTTGAAAAAGACAAAGAGCTAATCAAAAAAGAGACCTTGAAGAAAAAAAGAAATGTGGAATGGGATGCGGTTTGTAGAAACTTAACGTATCTCGTTGGAATCAACATAAGCGTAGGCACTATGCTTATGAATGGATTCAAAGCTCTCCACACTTGCAGAAAACCAGGTGATCCTGGGATCATCCAGTGCAGAGACAGCTACTTTACGAACAACATCTTCAACAAACATTGGATTTTGGTAGGCTTTTTCAGTGACAAATTTCTCGTCCGGACGTTTTAACAGAGCCCAGAGTTCGCATGATGCAGATTTCTCGATCATACGAATAAGGTCTTCCACCCAGATAAATTTTTTAAACTTTACGTTGAGGGTAACTTCTGCTCGTTGGTTGTGAGCACCTGCCTCACTGATCTCCTTGGAACAGGGACAAAGGGTGGTCACGGGAACGGTTACAGTAAGGATGAAGTCATCATTGGTACCAACTTCTCCCGTGAAGGCGCAATCATACTCCATTAAACTTCGGGTGCCGGTGACTGGAGCCTTTTTTTCTATAAAATAGGGGAAAGACATTTTGAGCCTGGCGCTTTCTGCTCGTAAATCTCTTTTGACTTCATTTAACAGGTCAGGGAAATTCGTTACACTCATCTCGTCCATATACTTATTTAGAACAGTGGTGAATGTATGCACGCAGGATTTAGAGTACTCTCCGGGTAAACTGACCTGCAAGGTCACGGTGGCGACACTGTTTTGCAGGCCGCCGTTTTTTTCACGGATACGAACAGGAATCTGTATATCCTGGATACCGACTGAGTGGATCTTCATAGGGCGCGTTAGCGAAGCTGGTTGGAGTCTTTAACTCCTAGTGATTCGTAAATTTCCTGGGTTGCCGCAGAAGAATTAAGGGTGAAAAACTGGATTCCACGAACATCATTATCAAGGAGATCCCGTATCTGTTCAGTGGCCCAGTGGGTACCAACCTTTTCTACATACTGATCATTCTCAGCCCGATATACTGCTTTAAGCAGTCGAGCAGGGATTCTGGCGCCAGCTGCAAGCTCGGCTGTTCTGATAAGCCCGCTTTTGGTACTCACCGGCATAATCCCAGCAATGTTGGGAACATGGATTCCTGCAAGTTCACAGCGTTCGCAATAGTCATAGAAGTCCTGGTTATCAAAGAAGAGTTGCGAAACGATATAATCAGCACCGGCATCAACTTTTGCTTTAAGGAAATCTATCTCCTGCAGACGATTGGGGGTTCCAGGGTGACCTTCCGGGAAACCAGCAACACCGACGCACATTTCAGGGAAATGTTTTTTGATGTAAGCTACTAGATCAGCTGCATAGGCAAAGCCATCTTTTGGATGAACAAAGTTCTTCTCATCCTTTGGTGCATCTCCTCGAAGAGCAAGGATATTCTCGATTCCGACTTTTTGATAGTTTTCAAGGATTGAATGTATTTCGTCTCGACTCGACCCCACACAGGTGAGGTGGGAAACCACAGTGATATCTGTCTGCTTTTGAATGCGTACTATTAGATCATGGGTTCTGTCACGGGTGGTTCCCCCTGCGCCGTAGGTTACACTCACATAGGAGGGGCCAAGGGGCATAAGATTAGTTATGGTTTGCAGGAGTTTATCTGCTGCTGCATCTTCCTTTGGGGGGAAGAATTCAAAACTAAAGGTGGTCTTATGTTGTTCGAGAAGGTCTTTGACAAGCATTGGAGTCCTTTGGAAACTTTTTAAATATATGGTTTAATCAAATTTTAAACCCGAACTATGTACACTTTTTTTCCTACTTTAACAAGTTGCAAATAATTCGCTTCTATCGTGATAATGATTCTTTGACCTTTTTTAGGTGAAAAGAATGTCATTGAGGTGTAAATTGAGAGGTTCATCCTAAGGATTCGGTAAGAAACAACTTGGACTTTCCAATTTGCAACTGTACCACACCTTCAGTCATTTTTTTATTTTCGCAATCCTCACGTAGCCAGCTACGCTGCGGTTTCGAAAATAAAAAAATGACTGAATCTGTAGCACATTTACGACTGGAATTGCCCAAGTTGTTTCTTGCCGAGTCCTAAATAAATAGAAGGATACTTTGTAAATGGCTGATCAGGAACAACAGGTACGAATAGATAAGTGGCTTTGGGCTGCACGCTTTTTTAAAACAAGAAGTCTTGCTTCTAAGGCGGTCGCTGGTGGAAAGATAAGCGTTAATGGACAACGGGTAAAGCCCTCAAAAATATTAACCATAGAAGATATCCTGGTTATTCATAAGGGGCAGCTTGAATTTACCGTTACTGTCCTTGGTATTGCAGAAAAAAGAGGTCCTGCTAAAATTGCCAGGACGCTCTATGAAGAAACTGTTCAGTCACTGGAAAAGAGAGAAAATGAGCGCCAGGAGCGTTCGCTCTTTTATGCGGGGCAACAAATGCCAGCAAAAAAACCTGGTAAGAAAGACAGACGAAAGATAAGAGAGTTTATCCG
>JAOZLI010000113.1 GCA_029934915.1 Desulfocapsa sp.
GAGAAGGCTTCACTGGCTGTTTTCAGGGCTAAACGACACATGCATTACTCCTGACTGGTTAATTAAAAGGCCACCTTTTAACAGTACTGTTTCCGGGGAAATAACTAGTTTTTCAAGGCACCCAATGGTGTGTAAGAAAATAACTTAATATTAGGCGAACCAAGATGGATACACAGTATTAGTGCTTTTGTCAAGTTGAAAGGCGCGCGTTATAACGGAACAAAAATCAGTGGATAAAGTGGTGGTGGTTGATGGGCTTGGAAAAACAACAGATTACTACAGAGCTTGCGAATTATTCGTCGGTGAGGTTACCCATAAACTGGTAGTAGGTGGAATTTATTTTCAGGAATTGACAACCGATACCTTGGCCACCTCTGCGGGTGACGGTGCTGAATATTTCAGTGTCAACAGTTTCACCCGTCTCTTCGATCCTGAGACTGACGGTACAGGTATCTCCTTCATGAAATTCGGCATCTGTTTCACATTCGATAAAGGCTCCCCCCATGCTCATCTCCCGTGTTTGCCCTTCAATGGTTACTCCGTTGGCAAATTTCAGGATAGCAAACATGCGGATAAGATGACGTTCGTGTTCACGACGTTCGGACATATAAACACCTTAGCTAAGGAGAATTACTTCAGGATTTTGCTGATATTCGTTACATTCTTTAGGGTATCGACTTTTGCCTTAACGGCTGATACTTCTTTCACTCCTGGAACATCCTCAATGATGGACTTACCGCTCTCTTCGATATCATTTAAGCCGCTTTTGAAAGATCCAATGGCCTTACCAAGTCCTGACCCGATTTCAGGAAGTTTTTTGCCGCCGAACACAAGGACAGCAATACCAAGTATAACAATGAGTTCAGGTGTACCAAGTCCAAACATAGTGACCTCTCTGTTGAAGAACGTTATTTGTTTTTCATCCCTTAACTCTGTGAGTTTTCTTTAGACTCATCGTCTAGCTTTTTAGAATCGTCTTCTTTTTTGGTGGCATCCTTGAAGTTTTTGATTCCTTTGCCGATTCCAGACCCAATCTCAGGTAATTTACCAGCACCAAATATAATAACAATGATGACCAGAATTACTATAAGTTCTGGCATTCCTAATCCAAACATGGCGTTCCTCTATGAGTATATTATTTTAATAATGAATTTCTAAAATAGATCAGTAAGTAAAGAATGTCAATCCTTTCCATGAGCTCCAATTTTTCTGGCAATATTCTGTACCTCAACCAGGAGGCTCTTCTCGTCGATTGTTAAGAGCTTACGATTCTCCATAAGCACGTTGCCATTAACTATGGAATGCACAACATCTGCTCCCCGGGCAGCGTATACCAGATGGGAGGGGATGTCATATAGGGGAGTCAGGTGTGGCTGATTCATATCAAGAACTATGATATCTGCCTTTTTTCCAACGTCTAGGGATCCAATTTCGTTTGCCGCGCATAAGCTGGCGGCACCACCAAGAGTCGCTGCATGAAGTGTTTGCTCAGCACTCATGGCAGTGGGATCCATAGTAATAACTTTGTGGACTTTGGCTACGCTGTCCATCTCCAGAAACATATCCACATCATTGTTGGAGGCGGCGCCATCTGTGCCGATTCCAACGGTAACACCGGCTTGCAGCATCTGTACGACGGGTGCACATCCAGATGCCAGTTTCATGTTCGATTCCATGCAGTGCGATACCGATGCCTTTCGTTCTGCCATGAGTGCGATTTCTTTTTCATCAAGCATTACACAATGGGCGGCCAGGGTCTTTGAGCCCAGGAGCTGTAACTGGTCAAGATGTTCGACAGGGCTGCAGTTGTAACGTTCCCGGCAGGTGTTTACCTCGGCTTCATTTTCAGAAAGGTGAATGACATAGAGACTTTTGTTGTCCTGCGCTACCTGGCCAAGACGCGTTAAGAGTTCCTGCGAGCAGGTATAGACAGAATGAGGACAGGCTGTGATGGAAATAAGAGGATCCGTTTTATAGTGGGCAAACAGATCCTGCACATAATCAAAACCGTTTTCCAGTTCACCGTAGCAGGGAGACGGGAAATCGTAGAGAACTTCACCAAGCCATGCCCTCATTCCAGCAGCTTTTGTCGCTCGAGCCACTTCCTTTGAAAAGAGATACATATCACAAAAGCTGGTGGTACCGGATTTTATCATCTCGGCTATTGACAGTTGCGTTGCTGTATAAATCATTTCCGGTGTCCATTTTGCCTCCACCGGAAATATATGCTCTTCGAGCCAGGCCATCAGTGGCAGATCATCAGCAAGGCCACGAAATAAGGCCATGGGAGCGTGTGTATGGGTATTGATAAGCCCTGGCATAATCAGGCCATGCTTGGTGTGCAGTGTTTTGTCGCAGCTATACTCTGCGTTGATCTGTTCCACTGTGCCGATTGCAGTAATAATACCATCTGTGACGGCAACGGCAGAATCTCTGATCATACCCTGTTGTTCAGATCCAGGGAGCAGGTAGCTGCCAGAGATAATAAGGTCGGTATGTTGTTTCATAGTCTTTTTAACTTCTTCGGTTCGAAATTCCTTGTTCGATATTCGACATTCTCTTTTTCGTTTTCATATCCGCCCGCAGATTTCTACAATCAACCGTTCAAGTTTCGGTGTCATGGCCTCAGCGGTTGCAATAATATCTTCCAGCAGAATTGGTTCAAAATTGTCAGGATCATTCACATTTGAGACAACAGAAAGTCCTAAAACGTCCATGCCAGCATGACGAGCAACAATAATTTCAGGAACCGAAGACATTCCTACTGCATCGGCACCGCTTTCTCTCAGCCATCTGGTTTCAGCGGGTGTTTCTAGGCTTGGCCCGGGAATACACACATATACGCCACTGATAACATTTGTGATCTTACAGAGAGTGGCACTGTCGAGTGCAGTCTTTATGAGTTTAGGATGGTAGGGTGTGGATAAGTCGGGAAAACGTGGTCCCCACTCTTCTACGTTTGGCCCGCGCAAAGGATTTTCACCAAGAAAATTCAGGTGGTCGCGCAGAACCATGATAGACCCTGCCTTAAAAAGAGGATTCAGGCCACCAGCGGCATTAGTGACCAGCAGGGTGTCTGCTCCAAGAAGGGATAAGACCCGAATGGGGAAGGCCACTTCTTTGGTGGAGTATCCTTCGTAATAATGGAATCTCCCCTGAAGCACGGCAACATTCTTACCGGCCAGGCGGCCAAAAAGGAGATTGCCGCTATGGCTTGCAACCGTTGACCTGGGAAAATGAGGAAGATCCGAATAGGGGAAAACGTGTTCAGTGTCAATGGTTTCAGCAAAATCACCAAGGCCTGTCCCGAGCTGAATTACCAGGTCAGGCGAAAAAGGAGCGTTCTTCTTTAAAAAATCGACACATTCTTCAACCTGTTGCTGATATTTCATAGACGTTAATTAAGCTTGGAGTGGGCCTTAACAAAATCCCGAATCTGATTTTTGTCAGCATCCATAAGCTCGCAACGTGATTCCTTGTCCTGCAGAGCAATGATGGACGCGGGTAATTCCAGTGGTCTGCCAATAGCAGCTTCCACGGTATCTCCAAATTTACCAGGATGAGCCGTTGCCAGGCAGCAGATGGGGACACCTTTCTTCAAATGTTTCATGGCACAGTGAACACCAACTGCGGTGTGTGGATCCATGATATAGCCATGTTCCTTATAAAACAGAGCAATTGTGTCTGTAACTTCCTCTTCTGTGGCCGCCTCTGCTGTGAAACTTCTCTGTATTTGATCTTTAAAATCGGTGAGATCAAGGGATCCTGTTTCTGCAAATTTCTCCATTGCCTGTTTGCAGCGTTCCGGCTCTTCGTCCAATAAATAAAAGAGATATCGCTCAAAATTTGAGGCGGACTGGATATCCATGGATGGGCTTGAAGTGGCTGTAACCTCACCAAGTGAGTAGTCACCGTCATTTACCATACGTGTTAAAATGTCGTTGGAGTTGGTTGCCAGCAAGAGTTTTCGGATGGTGCCTTCGGGAAGCATACGCTTGGCGATATATCCTGCAAAGATATCGCCAAAATTTCCGGTGGGAACAGCAAAGTTTGTTGTTTTGTCATTTTCATGTTTGCTAATATGGAGACACGCATACACATAATAGACAACCTGAGCAAGAACGCGAGCCCAGTTGATGGAATTGATGGCACCAAGATGGTGGGCGTCTTTGAAATCCAGATCGTTGAATATAGATTTAACGATGGCCTGTCCATCATCAAAAGTTCCCCGGATGGCAATATTGAACACATTGCTGTCCGTCACTGTGGTCATCTGTTGTTCCTGAACCTTGCTTACCCGTCCCTGGGGGTGAAGGATAAAGATGTTAATCCGCTCTTTACCGCGCACTCCATATATGGCGGCACTTCCGGTATCACCGGATGTGGCCCCCAGAATATTCATGACAGAGTCCTGTTTTTCCAGCAGATATTCGAAGATGTTGCCAAGGAATTGCAAGGCTATGTCCTTGAATGCAAGGGTCGGACCATGGAAAAGTTCCATGATGTGTAGAGAATCCTGGTGTACCAGTGGGGCAACCTTATCTGTATCAAACGTTGCATAGGAGCGTGCAATGATGTTGCGTAACTCAGCCTCAGGGATATCATCGATAAATCGAGACATCACTTCAAAGGCCAGTTCAGGGTAGGAAAGATCCTGCCATTCTTCGTAAGTGCTGCTGCCAATTCTGGGAATGGCTCTTGGAAGAAGGAGGCCACCGTCAGTGGCCAGGCCCATCATTACAGCTTCTGTAAAGGGGATGGGATCAATACCGCCTCGTGTACTAATGTATTGCATGATGTTAGCCCTCTTTAATTTCTATCCTCGGGGCATCGTGCCATAGCCCTTCGAGATCGTAAAAAGATCGCTGCTCATGATAGAAAATATGAACGACTACGTCACCAAAGTCAAGAAGAACCCACATTCCATCTTTAATTCCTTCTGCTTTGGCGGCGCTGATTCGTTTGGAGCGCATGGCACCTTCAAGGGCTTCAGCGAGGCCCTGAACGTGTCGGCTTGAACGGCCGCTCATGATAACAAAATAGTCGGCAAAGGAAGAAATTCCCTGAACATCAAGCACAACCAGGTCTTCTGCCTTGTTGTCCATGGCAGCCTGCGCGCAAATTGTGGCACGTTCCAGTCCCGTCTTGCTTTCGATTTCTTCTTTGAGTCTTTTTGGATTATTCATTTTGATTGTTTTCCTTTCCGTTTCCGCGGAGGGAATTCGAAAGTAATTTTTCCTGTTTTGCCCATGAGGAGATAGGCGTCAAAAGGTCGTTTCTTTTTTGAAATAAATTGCGTTATCAGTTCTGTTTTTCCATCGGTCAGGAGTTGCCTGATATGATCCGGTGTGATTTCACGGGCAAGAATAATCTTGCTGATCTGTAGTCCTTTTTCTTTGTCTCCATCAAGAGTGGATGCTGACATATACGCTGCAGGCGTCTCAAAAACAGGTGTGCCGTCCACCGGAGAGTTGCCTAGTGGCTCACTCTTTTTAATAGCGTCGATATCTAGTTCTGCAATGGAATCGGCGAAAAGAAATTCGATTTTACTATTGGTGAGTCGTACAGAGGCTGAGAATGGTTTACCCCGTTTACTTCTGAAATCACTGAAAGGGCCCAGAGTTTTGCCATTGATAATATCGATTATTTCCTGGATGGTCATCAGTCTGCCACCGAGGATTTTTCGAAGCGTTATCTTTTCATCTTCAGATATATAAGCAGTGGGCGTCTCCATAAATTTGATATCGCCAACCGGACTGAAGGGCGCCTCTTTATGAACGGGGTCTTTTTCAAACTTGTGAACCTGGGAAATGATATGCTCGGTCAAATCCCTGATCTCTTTCATAAATTGTTTACGAGTGAATTTTCCCTGCAGAATCTGGTTGAGCTTAAATTCCCATTCGCCTGTCATCTGCGGAGATGCCAGAACTTCAATTTTCAAGGCTTCCAGAAGTGAGAATAGTTCAAAGGCTTTGCCAGTCGGTGTAAGTTCTTTCCCTTCTCGGACAATATACTTTTCCTTGAGTAGCTTTTCAATGATGGCAGCGCGTGTGGCTGGAGTTCCAAGGCCTCTTTCCTTCATCGCCTCAGCTAACTCTTCATCCTCTACAAATTTGCCGGAATTCTCCATGGCTGAGAGTAACGTTGCTTCGTTAAATCGTGGGGGCGGTTTTGTTTCAGATTTTTCTTTGGCCACCTCTCTACAGAGAACGGCTGAATCCGGTGGGATTTCCGTGAGTAATTTATCTGTTTCCTGGTTACCATTCCCCTGGTAAATAATTTTCCAGCCAGGATCAATCTGGATTTTTCCTTCGGTGAGGAAGGTTTCCTGGTTCACCACAGATAATCTTGTGGTGTTCAGGTATCTGGCTGGTGGAAAGAATACGGCCAGAAACCGTTGGGTTATCATAGTGTAGATCTTCAGTTCCGGTTCGCTTAGGGTTCCTGGTAACTTGTTTGTGGGGATGATCGCATGGTGATCGGATATCTTTTTGTTATCAAAGATCCGTTTTTCCAGTTTGATATATTTTTGCGCAAGCGCTGTTTTTGCATGTACTCCAAGTTGCCAGTCCTGCTGCAGTTTGACAGTTTTTTTGACATTGCTTAGATAGTCTTCCGGTAGATGACGACTGTCAGTACGAGGATAGGTAAGTACTTTATGCTTCTCGTAGAGAGCCTGGGCAAGACCCAGAGTGTTTTTGGCTGAAAAACCAAAGCGACTGTTGGCCTCACGTTGCAGGGTGGTAAGATCGTATAAGCCCGGGGAGCGCTGGTTGGATTTTTTAGTGGTTTCGGCAACCTCGGCAGGTTCACCTGTGCACCTGTCAGCTATGGTCTGGGCATCTTTATCTATCCAGATTCTGTCCTGGCGTGAATGCTCATTTTTGGGATCTTTTTTGAATTTGGGATCAATCCATTTACCAATATATTCTCCGCCATCAAAGGAAAAGCTTGCCTGAAGAGTGAAGTAATCAGTGGACTTGAAGGCCAGACGGAACTGTTCGCGTTTTACCAGAAGGGATAACGTGGGTGTCTGTACACGGCCACAGGGAGTAAGAAAAAAACCGCCTTTTCTTGAGTTGAATCCGGTGAGTGCTCGTGTTGCATTAAGCCCAATCAGCCAATCTGATTCAGATCTGCAAAGGGCAGCATCTTCAAGACTTGTCATTTCATCATTATCACGGAGATTGGCAAAACCTTCTTTGATGGAATCACGAGTCATGGATTGCAGCCACAGGCGTTTAAAACTCTTTTTGGCAACGGAGCTGTTCCAGACGTAGCGCAGGATGTATTTGAAGATAAGCTCACCTTCACGTCCTGCATCACAGGCATTGATAATTTCGTGAACATCTCTTCGACGAATGAGTTTTTGCAGGGCATTCAGCTGTCCCTTGGTTCCCTGTAAGCCTTTTAATGGGAATTCTTCAGGGAGGATGGGAAGATTGGCAAGAGACCAACTTTTGTATTTCGGGTCTATCTCTTCGGGGTATTTAATGGACACAAGATGTCCAATGGCATAGGAGACAATATAGGAATCACTTTCGTAATGGGTCTTTGTCTTTTTAAACTTGCCTGGTAGAACTTTGGCAAGGTCTCCAGCTACGCTGGGTTTCTCGGCAATAATAAGTGTTTTTTCGGTCATGTTGAGCTTTTATTTATATTTCTTGTACAAAATTCAATAGGGTTTTATGCCAGAGTTCGGGCTGTTCAAGGTAACAGGGATGCTTGGCACCTTGAAAGGTGACGAGTTTTGAACCCGTAACCTCCTTATGTAACAGGACTCCGTTGGCAGGGTCAGAGATTTGATCCTGCTCTCCCCACACTATGAGGGTCGATTCTGGTAGATTATACAGACGTTCTTTGTTGTCCTGAACTCCAACAGCTCCAATAAGAACAAGGGCTGAAATTTTTTCGGGGTTATCCAGACAGAATTCCAAGGCAATTTTACCACCCATGGATGGACCTACCAGTATAACGTGTTCGAGGCCAGCAGATTCCATCACTTTATTTATGATGATGTCCGCAGCGATATCAGCCTCTGCTGACTGGCCAAATCCGGGAAGGTCAATGGCAAGGAATGAAAACCCGGCATCTATTATGGCTTGCAGGGTACCCAGTTCTTTCCAGGTCTCTGCCTGAAATGCTTTGCCGTGCAGGAAAAACAGGGTTGGTTTTCTTGTGTCACCACCTTGCAAAGTGTTAATATCACAACCGTTTATGGTAATTACTTTTGTTGCTATCGATTGCATGTAATATCCTCGTTTTGGCTAGAAGCTTGTCCGAGAATAGGCATTTTGTTCAAAATCGAGGCATTTCTACAAAATAAG
>JAOZLI010000365.1 GCA_029934915.1 Desulfocapsa sp.
ATCATATCCATGATTTGATCAAGGGAACCCATCTTTTTGATGTGTTGCAACTGTTCGAGAAAATCTTCCAGGGTAAAGGTCGATTGCCTCAGCTTTTTGGCAAGCTTGTCAGCCTTCTTCTTATCCACCACCGATTCGGCTTTCT
The DNA here is from genome assembly GCA_029934915.1 of Desulfocapsa sp. Lineage (GTDB taxonomy): Bacteria > Desulfobacterota > Desulfobulbia > Desulfobulbales > Desulfocapsaceae > Desulfocapsa. Next base: position 146 of record JAOZLI010000365.1, read on the forward strand.
CGATAAGAGTGAGTACATCACCCATACCAAGAATTCTGGAAGCGATACGATCAGGATGAAAGATCTCAAGGGCATCCAGTCCCTCACCAACACCAACAAACTTAATAGGTTTGCCGGTAACATGTTTGATGGATAGAGCGGCACCGCCTCGAGCATCACCTTCCATCTTGGTGAGAATCACACCACTGATTTCAAGATCCTGATTAAACTTATCTGCTACAGTGACTGCGTCCTGACCAGTCATGGAGTCTGCAACAAAAAGAACTTCTGAGAGCTGAATTGCACTCTGGATCTCTTTGAGCTCACCCATGAGATTTTCGTCTACATGAAGTCGTCCCGCGGTATCAATGATCAGGGTGTCGTAGCCTTCCTGCGCTGCAACAGTCATTGCTTCACGGCAGATCTCAACCGGTTTCATGTCCGTGGTGGACGGATGAACCGGAACGTCCAGTGCACTTCCTAGAACCTGCAACTGATCAATAGCAGCAGGCCGATAAATATCAGCCGGAACAAGGTAGGGCTTGCGACCCTTTTCCTTGAGCATTTTTGCAAGTTTACCAGATGTTGTGGTCTTACCTGAACCCTGTAAGCCAGCCATCATGATGGTTACTGGCTGACGTCCATCAAGACGAATCAGTTCGGTACTGCCACCAAGAAGCTCAACCAGCTCCTCATGAACAACTTTAATGACCTGCTGACCGGGAGAAAGTTTTTTCGTAACGTCTAATCCAATGGATTTTTCAGTTACTCTGGCAACAAAGTCCTTTGCAACCTGCAGATTGACATCAGCCTCAAGAAGAGCCATACGCACTTCACGCATGGATTCTTTGATATTCTCTTCTGTGAGTTTACCGGTTCCTCGAAGGGTTTTGAAAACACCGTCCAGTCGGTCTGTTAAATTGTCAAACATATCAGATTCTTATTTGCTTATGTTCTTTTTTTATCCAGCGAATATGTGTGTCGCAGGAGGATTGCTTTACATTGTGCACCTTTACATTTTGGATGCAAGGAGCACTCTAAAAGCGAAAAATAGTATCAAAAAAGAAAGAAATTTACTTAAAAAAAAATATTCTGTCAAGCAGGGAACGGTTCAGAGGTAAAAAAAGTGTTAAATGGACTCTTTTTTCTGTTCTTCAGGTTTAATTGAAGGGCGAAATAATTCAATGAGCTTTTCGATTTTCTCGGTAATCTGTAACATTGCTTTTGAGGCGGATGCATTCGGGCTAAGTTCGCAGATTGGCATATATGCCTTCAGGGCATCAGCTATTGCTTTGTCCTCGGGGATGTTGCCAAGGGAAGGAACTTCTATGCCGAGATACTTGTTAATCATTTGGTTCAGTTTGTTTTTGTTTACCTTACCATTAGTAGTGTCCCGGTTGACAACAAGAAGCGGATGGAAATAACGTAATGCCTTCTGTGCTTTTTCTTTAGCACCGGGTTGAGTCTTTTCTGCCAGTTCCAGAACTTCAGCAAGTGAAGAAAAGCTTTGTTTTTTGAGCGTTGTACTTACCTGGCTGGATGAGAGGAAACTACTAAGTACTTTTCGGATCGTTGCCAGTTGCAGGAAACTGTAAAAATCCATAATTGAAGTGGGTTCAGGCAAGGTGACACATATCTGGATGTCACTGAACATAAAAAAATCCAAGGTGTGGTAGCTGGTCCCGGCACCCACATCAATAAGGATTACATCAACGTCCAGAGTATTAAGACTTCGCAGTAGGCGCTGTTTTTCCTGAAACGTCATGTTAGCTGTTTGCAGGGTACTTCCACTGCCTGGGATAAGTTGCAGGCCATTAAGTGAATAGAATGTGTGTACCACGTCCTGTATGGAGTCAACTTTTCTGGTTAGGAAATCAGCAAGGGAGTGCTTCGGATTAAACAGGCCAAAGAGAAGGTGAGCATCAGCGCCACCAATATCAAGATCTACAAGGCAAACCTTTTTTCCTCTTTTTGCAAGCAACAGGGCAAGGTTGCACAGGATCATTGTCTTCCCCACACCCCCTTTTCCCGAACCTATGGATATTGTGACTGCCATATTATTGTTTCTTTTTTCGTTTTTGACGGATTTTATAAATCAGGCGCGCGGACTTTAAAATATTGGCCATTGGAGTTGTTTTGTTTGCAGGTCCACTCCAGAGATTCCATCCTTCTTTTGATCGTACCACTATTTTTTCATTCTCATAACTAATTGTTGAATCGAGTAGCAGGTCTGTGGTATTTGCAGAAATCGTGGAAGGTTGTACCGATTCTGTGGGTTTTGCATGCTGAATACAGGATGAACAAAGTCCGGAACTGTTTTTTCCGAATAGATTCAGTACTCCTCCGCAATCTTTGCAAAAGTCCATTTA
>JAOZLI010000366.1 GCA_029934915.1 Desulfocapsa sp.
ATTGTTTTGAAACCATTAACAGGTCACAGCTTTCTATGAAATATTTATCTTCCTTTCGGTCGTCTCTTTTTTTCTTTTCCGTAGTCATTGGTATGTCGTTGGTGGTTTCCGGCTGCGTAGCGACGAAAGAAAAAAAGGACACTTCATCTCCGATAATCCAGCAACAGCAATATGATAAATTAATAAAAGTAAATGAACAGCAGCGAAGCGAACTCAAAACATTCCAACAGCTTTCAGCTCAGTTACAATTGAATCTGTTGGAAAAAGATGTAGAGGTGAACAGGCTTACAATGATGAACGAGCAGCTTATTCGTGAGTTCGTGCATAAAAAAGGAAAGCTGCGAAATAGAGGAGACAAAGTCGAGACGGTGAGTCTTCTTGCAGAGGTGGCAACTCTTATCGATACGGCGAAAGAGAACCAGCTCACAGGCAGTCGGCATGGCTTATTGCTACAGGCTGAGCAGTATCAGGCAGAAAGCAAGGTCGAACTCGATAAAGGCAATTACGAGAGTGCTTTTCACCTGGCTGGACAAGCATTGAAGCTGGTGGAGACCATTCAACTGAAAGTGGACAATAATACACAACAGGGGAAGGCAGTCTTTGTGAAATTTGCTGTTTCCTTGCCAATGGCGTTGCTAAAGACAAGCAATGTCAGAGCAAAACCATCCATACAGGCGAATGTGCAACATGTTTTGGACGCAGGAAGTCAGATTACTGCAGTGGGGTACACTGGAGAGTGGGTCAAGGTGAAGGTGCCAGCTCAGGGACTCAAGAGTGGATGGATTCACTACGCACTTTTAGGCGGCACACGGGAATGAGACTACTTTTTCCTCCCCGGAATGTGTAGAGGCGTTATCAGCCAGGTATACAATCTGGTCACGGCCATTTTCTTTTGCCTGATAGAGTGCTCTGTCAGCCCTGTCGATAAGACTTCCCTCGTTTGCATCCTCTTTCAGAACTGTTGCAACTCCAATGCTCGCAGTTATCTGCGGTTGATCTCCGATGGCAAAGGAGTGCTCTCGCACCATTGTCCTGATCCGTTCTGCCGTATGTGCTGCGTTCTCCCCATCTGTTTCAGTCAGGATAATAAGGAATTCTTCCCCACCATAGCGGCCTGCTATATCAACATTTCGCAGGGCATCCAGAAATATTTCACCCACCTGCCTGAGAACAGTATCTCCAGCCTGATGTCCATAGGTATCATTAATGTTTTTGAAATGATCCAGATCGACCATTAGAATTGAAAATGCTGTTTTATACCGATGAAAACACTCAAACTGCTGGAGCAGGTTTTCCATGATCAATTTTCGATTGGCGAGTTTGGTAAGATTGTCGGTGGTTGCAAGTTGCTTGAGTTTGGCGTGAGTCTGTTGAACTTCGACAACCATTTCATTAAAAACTCTGGTGGTAAAACCTAGTTCATCGTTTTTCAGGATGGGCAATTGTACATTGAGGTCCCCATTAGCCACTTGCAGGGCACCATTGGTCAACGTTTTCAACGGTTTGATGATCTGTCTTGCTAACAGGTAGGCGGCGAAACCAATTACCAGGGCAAAAGAGCATACAATGAGGATATTCCGATCACGAGACTGGATTACCTTTGCAAATACTGCATCATGATTCACCTTAATGATAAGCCCCCAGTGAAGCTGCTCTATGGGGCTGGCAAGCCCAACAACACGAACTCCCCTGAAATCAACAAAATCCTGCAGGTGCAGGGGGCTGTTAAAGAGTTGCAGAATCTTTTTTGGAAGAGCTACAGTACCTACAGAACCGTGATTCGAAAGAAACCGGTGCCCATCTTTAAGGTGAATCAGTGAACCTGAGAGATAAATATCCTTTTGGGTATTAGCTAAGGCTGCTTCTAAGAGGGGGAGGATAGCCTGCAGACGGACTTCAACGGCCAGGAGACCAATCTGTTCGTCGTATTGATCTGAAAAGAGAGGAATGCCAATCAACATGAGAGGAGAGTTCGTTTCCGTCTGAAAATGGATCTCTCCTGTGAAGGATTTAGTGGCGGCAATTTGTTCTGAAATATCCTCTGGCAGTTGAATCGGGGGGGAAGCATTTACATCTGCGGTAACAGAGGACGCTACAACCGCTCCTTCATTGTCCAGAACCAGGAGACGTGTGTAGTCGTCAAATTGTTTCTGTACCGAAGAAAGGTAGGTCTCTATCTTTCTCGTGAACAGGGAGGTCTCGCCAGCTTTTCCTTTTGGGGCACTTCTGGTGTAGAGGTATTTGCTGAGATTTTCGGAAATGACAAAAGAGTTGGAGAAAACATGCAGATCGTAAGTACGTTCTTTATACCAGAGTGCAATCTCCCGTTCGATGATACTGGCTGAGTCGATCAGTTGTTGTTCAATTTTTTCGGTGATGGTGGCGTGCATTATGTTGTTCAGCATCCATCCCATACTGAAGGAAGGGAGGAGAGTGACGAGAACCGAGAACAGCAGGATGCGATTTCGGATACTCATAACATCGTAATTTT
>JAOZLI010000367.1 GCA_029934915.1 Desulfocapsa sp.
GAAAAGTGTCAACTCTTTTCAAGAACCACTGGAGCCTATTCTCTTTGCCCCATTCTCATTTTGCTGTATAGTGAAATTCTTTCTATTTTAAAACACATATTTCAACATACCAGACCAATGTTACTCACCATTGACAAACTCAATCTTCTGTTTCATACCGATACAGGCCAGCAGTTCCCCGTTGCCAAGCAGGTACTCTTTGATGTCTCGCTCACGGTAAATAAAGGTGAAACGGTCGCACTGGTTGGAGAGTCCGGATCAGGGAAATCGGTAACAGCTCTTTCTATTTTACGCCTGCTTGAAGATTCATCAGATATAAGTTGTCAGGGAACAATTCGTTTTGAAGATCAGGATGTTTTTGCCCTGAATGCCAAGGAGTTGCGAAAAATCCGTGGCAACCGCATAGCCATGATTTTTCAGGAACCAATGACATCGTTAAATCCTGTGTATACCATTGGCAACCAGCTTATGGAGCCCCTGCTTCTCCACCGGGGACTAAACAAAACAGATGCCCACAAAGAGGCCATACACCTTCTTGATCGAACAGGTATTAAAGAGGCGTCCAGTCGGATGAAATCCTTCCCCCATCAACTTTCTGGTGGGCAACGACAGCGTGTGATGATTGCCATGGCACTCGCCTGCCACCCGTCTCTTCTTATTGCAGACGAGCCAACAACCGCACTGGATGTTTCTATTCAGTCACAAATCCTGGAACTTATACAGGATCTTCAGCAGGAATACCATATGGCGCTGCTGCTTATCACTCATGATCTCGGCATGGTGAGGAAGATCAGCGATCATATTCATATTATGAAGGATGGCCGCATTGTAGAACACGGGGCCACAGAAACCGTTTTCACCAACCCCAAAGATCCATATACAATACACCTGATGGATTCTGTACCCGGTGATCAAAAAACAGTGCGGAAAGGTGGCGAGCCACTACTGCAGACGAGGAATTTAAGCTGTCATTTTCATTTAAAAAGTGAATGGCAGGGATTATTTAAGCGGAAGAAAAAAACTATCAAAGCAGTTGATAACGTAAACCTTAGCATCAACCGCGGCACCACCTGTGGTCTTGTGGGTGAGTCAGGATCTGGAAAAACGACCCTTGGCATGGCAATACTCAAATTAACCAATTCCACGGGAGAAATGCTTTTTAACAAGCAGGATCTGCAACTCTTATCAAACAGTGAAATGCGCCCTTTACGAAAAGACCTGCAGGTGGTTTTTCAGGATCCTTTTTCATCACTTTCCCCTAGACTCACCGTCGGTCAGATTATTGCGGAAGGAATGAAAATCCATCATATTGGGAAGAACAAGAAAGAGCGGGAAGAGATAATTAAGTCAATACTTCTTGAAGTGGGGCTTGAACCAGACTCGATCCATCGTTATCCCCATGAATTTTCCGGAGGACAGCGGCAACGTATTGCCATTGCAAGATCTATTGTCCTGCGTCCAGATTTTTTAATCCTTGATGAACCAACATCAGCTCTGGATATGACCATCCAGAAACAGGTTATTCTGCTTTTAAAGGGGCTCCAGGAGAAATACCAGATCACCTATCTTTTTATCTCGCACGATCTACGAGTAATACGAACCATGTCTGACCAGGTGGTGGTGATGCAGAACGGACAAATTGTCGAATCAGGCTCCACCGACGAAATCTTTACAGCGCCCAAACATTCTTATACGAAGAAGCTGTTTAGTGCCTTACTCGACAACAAAAAACAAACAACACAAATAACGAAATAACCGACACAAGTAGCGGCTTCAGTTTTTACAATTCTCGAAGCAACTCAAGAAGCTTTTCAAGTTTTGGTAAAACTTCCGTGGCGACCGTCAATGAACCTTCCCTGCAATCTGCCTCCATCACTTCCGTCAGTTCCCTGATACCATCGATCCCCAGGCTTGCAGCAGCGCCCTTAATGGAATGAGCATGTGATCTAGCCATTACGGCATCTCCTTTTTCAATACCCTGCTGCAAACTTGCAAAGTCTGATGCCGAAGATTCTTTAAATATTTCGATGAGTTCATTCAACAATTCCTCATCATCTGCAGCCTGTTCCATGGCAAAAGCCTTGTTCCACTTCAAATCACTCATTTCCTGCTCCTTCTCTGCTGTTACCGACAATTCCCATAACATTTTATTCTATAACCTGCCAAAAGGTTATCATAAATCAATTACTCTTTGCAAATAGTATAATTGTCAGGCAAGGCATTCCGTATTGCCACTTGTGAAATAATACCCTGACGAAGAATATGACATTGGTTTCCCTTACATTTGATTATCGTTGAGCCACTGATACCAGGTGTCTTGCCACCATCTAAAATATAAGAAATTGTATCCCCAAAAACTGCTCTTACTGCTTCAGCACTACACAGTGCTTCTTCACCACTGATATTGGCAGAGCTGGCAGTTACAGCGCCTCCAAAGAGGCGGCAAAAACTATGTGCGACAGGATGAGAAGAGACACGAATGGCAAGACC
>JAOZLI010000114.1 GCA_029934915.1 Desulfocapsa sp.
CGAAATTGAATAGAGGTGGCATCGATATTTTTAGCCATCTCACCGCCAAGTGCATCAATTTCCCGTACTAAATGTCCCTTGGCAAGACCGCCAATGGCAGGGTTGCAGGACATGGCACCAATGGTATCAACATTGATTACTGTTACAAGGGTTTTACAGCCCATCCTGGCAGCGGCAAGTGCTGCTTCACAGCCGGCATGTCCTGCACCTATTACTACGATATCGTATGTATTCATCTGTTTACTTTGTTTTCCAGGAAATAATCGCCCAACGAGGTGGAATATCGCGTGTAACGACAAGTTTACCGTCATCTGTTGTGCGGCTTTTACTCAAAATATATTCGTTTAGTTTTTGTTCTTCTGCACTACTCAACTCTTTAAACATCCAGCAGTAGGACTCCATGGCCGCTTGCAAGTCGGTATACGTGGACTCAGGAGTCAGGCTGATAATATCCACAGTGCAATGGATGCCCATGGTGTAAAGGATGTTAATTGTGTAAATATAATCAGGGCCTGAGCGAAATTCCTTGTTAATTGCAGCAAATGCTCCCTGGTCAAAGGGCGCAGGTCCTATTCGGTCGATCACGATAACATGTTGTCTACTGTAGGCATTGAGCTTGGCTAGAGAGTCAGCAAGATTTGGCCCACTGAGAGATCTCGAGGCGATACAGATATCATGCTTGGAGATGTCGAGTTGTTCCCAGTTGTCCGCCCAGGAAGCATTGATGGCTCGGATGTTCTGTACCCCTTCTCGCTGTGCAGCATTCTTAAGCTCGTCGAGCATGCCCTGTGAATAATCAAGGGCAGTGACCGATTGTACACGCTGGGCAAGAGGAATGGAAAGCGTTCCAGGGCCCGCTCCTGCATCAAGGACGCTCCATTCTTTTTGTAAAGGGATGCGTTCCAGTACCAGATCCACAAAGGGTGAATCACTGTTTCGTTTGGCAAAGGATGGTGCTTTTTTGTCCCAGTCCTTTGGCCCTTTGGGCGTCCAGGATTTTTCGTCCCTGGCATTTTGCCAGAGAGTCTTCCAGTCAATGTCGTTGTAAGTTGCTTTCGAGTTCATAATCAAGCGGGCAAGCCCGCAAGTTGAAAGTTTGTAAAGTTGAAAGTTTGTAAAGTATGGTTTGCCAGCGAAGCTGCGATATTACGCACTTTCTACTTTCTACTTTTAACTTGTCACTTGCTGGCTTGCCAGCATTAAAGATATCATAGCAAAAGTGCTTCTGCAACTCTTGTAGCGAAAATGTTTGACACGGGTAGGTGAATATTGTTAGTATCATCTGTTTTGTTAGTTTTATGTTCTGCGAATAGTTGAGATTCAGTGTGCAGGTTGTGCAGGACAAATATATCCGAATATCATAGCGAATCTCTGTGAAAATGTCGGTTTTGATAATATCATAATCCGCTGAGAAGGCGGGTCAGGAGTAGAACAATGAGTAAACGTACATTTCAGCCCAGTAATATAAAACGTAGTCGTACCCACGGATTCCGCGCTCGTATGTCCACCCGCGCCGGTCGAGCAATTTTGAATGCCCGTCGTGCAAAAGGACGCAAGCGTCTTTCTGCCTGATAACCTTGCCGAGGTATAAACTCCAAAAAACCGCTTTGCTTCGCAAGGGGAAGGAGTTTGATAAGGTCTACAGGCAGGGGAAGAGGCATCGTGGTGAGGGGTTTTCTTTGATCTATATTCCCAATGACCGGGGGTATAACCGGATTGGGATCAGTATACACAGAAAACTCAAAGGGGCTGTAAAGCGAAACAGAATCAAGAGGATTATTCGTGAATCTTTTCGTCTTGAACGGTCTCTTTATCCCACATGTGCTGATATAGTTTTTGCGGTACGTCCGGATTTTTCCACGACTTCTCCAGCTGGGATTTCTTCCTCTGTTGCCCATCTAATGAGCCCGTTGCCTTAATGCCCTTTCGCCCGATCTCTTCGTTAAATGAAGAAATTTTTACCCGGTTGACTAAATATATGAATTAGCCGAGCACTTTGTACCCGGTTGACTAAATATGTAAGTGAGCCGAGCACTTTGACCTCGGAATATTTATTATATGCCTGCGGTTAAATTTTTTATTTGCCTCGACATCGAACAAAAATGCTATTAATTCAACAGACCCAAATACAGGATATTTGATTTGCAACAAAATCAATCCTTTTTTCAACTTTTCTTTTTGAAGACTCGGCTGTTTGTACAGTGGATCTGTCTAGGGATTATTAGGGGATATAAATATTTTATCTCCCCATTTCTTCCCCCGAGTTGCCGCTTTACACCAACCTGTTCCTGCTATGCAGCAGAGGCCATTGAGCGTCATGGTCCACTCAAAGGAGTGTTTCTTGCTCTTTGGCGAATTTTACGTTGTCATCCCTTCTGCAGGGGGGGCTATGACCCTGTCCCATCTGTGAAGGCATCCTCCAAAGAGAACACTAAAAAAGACAAAAAACATCAATGTCGTGTGCAAACCGGCAGTGTTACTTTCTAATACGGTACAACAATGGATATTTATAGAACGTTTTTAGCAATTATCATTTCCTTCCTGATTTTAATTGGATATCAATATTTTTTCGTGGGTTTCGGTCCCACTGAAGTTCCTCTCGAAACCAGCACCACACAGACAGAAGTCGTGTCCCCAGAGCTTACAACTTCTGCCCCCGCGCAGATAGCTTCCTCTCCCGCAGTTGTTCCCGGGAGCGCGGCGGCAGTGCAAATGGATCGCCCCGACAGGGTAGCCAAAACCTTGCTGGTGGATACGGATTTCTACACAGCCACACTCACTGAAGAAGGTGGAGCCTTAACCAGTTTTGTGCTGAAGGATTACAAAGAGACCAACGAGACCGATTCTCCTGGTATGCAGATGGTGAAGGTCGATGGTACCCAAGGGCTTCCAATGGAATTTTCCTGGGGAGGTGTTGCTCCTGTTTCTACCTTTTATGCTGCTCAAAGTGATAACGTTCGCTTTCAGGGGAATCAGGGAACTCTTGTGATGAAGGGGCAGGGCAATGGTCTTGAGATTGAGCGAACCTATGGCTTCTCAAAAGATTCCTATGTGATGAATCTCGCCATACGTGTGAAAAACGTTTCTTCCGCTGCATTACAGGGGGCAGCAGAACTGCATCAGACGGGGGCACCCTTTAGAGAAGCGACAGCAGCCAATCGATTCCTTTTTACAGGTGCCGCCTATTATCTGCATGAGAGCAAGGAAGAAGTTGATTCCGATGATTTTGAAAGCGTTGCTCTGACAGTTACCGCTCCCGTTGATTGGGCTGCCTACGAGGGAACCTATTTTATGAACGCCATTCTGCCCATGGGCGAGAGTGCCAGTTCCCTGACCATGCAGTCGGCTGGTGAAGATATTGTGAGGATGAAGGTCAGCAGCAATCTTGATACCCTGCAACCAGGTGAAGAAAAGATTTATAGCTACCAGCTCTATTTAGGCCCTAAGAAACTCGATATTTTAAAGTCCGTTGGCTCAAATCTTAACAAGGCTGTTAACTTTGGCTGGTTCGATGTTATTGCCCAACCCACCCTGTTCCTTCTGAATTTCTTCTATGGAATATTTAAAAACTACGGTATTGCCATTATTCTGGTGACAATCATCTTTAAAGCAATTTTCTGGCCCATAACCCAAAAGGGTTTGAAGTCCATGAAAAATATGCAGAAGTTGCAGCCAAAGATGGTAAAGTTAAAAGAGAAATATAAAGATGATCCCACCAAAATGAATCAGGAGGTGATGAATCTTTACAAGACCTACAAGGTGAATCCTCTGGGTGGTTGCCTGCCCATGGTTTTACAGATTCCTGTTTTCTTTGCTCTTTATAAGGTTCTGCTCATGTGCGTTGAGCTCAGGCATGCTCCGTTTATGTTTTGGATCAATGATCTGTCTGCGCCTGATCGTCTTTACATCGGAATTGATCTCCCCTATCTGGGAGGAATTCCGGTTCTGACCCTGCTTATGGGTGGGTCCATGTTCCTGCAGCAGAAAATGACGCCCACAACGGCCGATCCTACTCAGGCGAAGATAATGATGTTTCTGCCCGTTGTTTTTACGTTTATGTTTATTAATTTTGCATCTGGGCTAGTGCTTTATTGGTTTGTCAATAACCTGCTTGCCATTTTTCAGCAGCAGATGATTAATCGCCAGAAAAAAGCGTAAAGGAGAAAATATGTCTTCACAAAAAAGAGATTTTTTTGCAAAAGAAGTTACCGATGCCATAAAAAAAGCCTGCGACACCTTTAAGGTTGCTCAGGATGAATTGGATATCGATATCGTTGAGACTGGTTCAACCGGGATCTTTGGGCTGATTCGAAAAAAAGCCTATATCCGTGCGGCTGTTAAAGGGCCAGAGTCTGAGGATGTGGACGAGCCTGAAGTTGAAGAAGTATTACTTACAGAAGTGGTCGACGAGGTTCAGGTAGAAGAACCTGTCGAAGAAGAGCGGGTAAAGGCAGAGACAACAAAGGAAGAAACAACTCCCGTAAAGCCTGATAAGAAAAAGAGTCCACGGCAAAATAAACCACAAAAGGCTGCCGAACCTATACAGGAAGAAACTGCGGAGGTTGTACGCCAGGAACTCTCTGAAGTACTGACCCTTATGGGCTTTGAGGCTGATGTCACTGCAGAAATTGATGGTTCTACAGTGCGATGTAAGGTAAGTGATGAGCACGAAGAAGCACTGAGTGCGCAGGAAGGAAAAATCATAGATTCCTTGCAGTATCTTCTGCGAAAACTGGCTGCCAGAAAAGTGGAAGAGAAAATTCGTCTCTCCATTGATATCGGATCGTTTCGTGAAAAACGTAAAGTTGAGCTTATGGAACGTGCCAAAGAGCTCGCGGCGCTAGTGAAGGAAGATGGCAAAACACAGGCCATACCACCGTTAAACCCTTCGGAGAGGCGTATTGTTCATGTTGCTTTGCAGGATGATAAAGACATACGTTCTCGCAGTGTGGGTGGCGGATTGTTTAAAAAAATCCTCATCTATAAACCTGGTAAAGGAAAAAAGCCGGGCGGAAATAAACGTGGTGGACGTGGAAAAGGGAAGGGTAGTGCTAACGCTAAAGCGAAGGAGAAGACTTCTTCTGAAGAATAATTACTGTATATGGAAACCATTGCTGCCATTTCAACGCCACCAGGTTCTGGTGGCATAGGCATTATTCGAATCAGCGGTCAGAGTGCTCTTGAGAATTTACGCACTATTTTTCAACCGCTTGATAGCGAATGTGTTTTTGAAAGTCATCGTCTCTATTACGGGCATATTGTTCATCCGCAGCAAAAGAAGATTCTCGATGAGGTGTTGGCCGTTTATATGGCAGCACCCAAAACCTATACTCGTGAAGATGTGGTGGAAATCCATTGCCACGGGAACTATATTGTCCTGCAGTCCATTCTGGAACTGCTTCTCTCTTTAGGGGTGCGTCTTGCCGATCCCGGTGAATTTACAAAACTTGCCTTTCTAAATGGCAGAATAGATCTTACCCGTGCAGAAGCCGTTATTGATATTTTGTCAGCCAAAACCCGAAAGGGTATGGATATGGCTCTCGATCAGCTCGGGGGAAGCTTATATAATCAGGTTGATGTGATTCGTGCTTCTCTGGTTCGAATGCGTGCCATTATTGAGGTTGCCATTGATTTTCCCGACGAAGATATTGAGATTATAGATCATTCATCCCTGCAGGTTCAATTGAATGATGAGATTCTGTCGCCTGTGAAACGTCTGCTTGCCCAGGCGGAGGGCGGAAAAATATTTCGTGAAGGAATATCCGTTGTTATTGTCGGCTTGCCTAATGTTGGTAAATCCAGCTTGCTGAATACCCTGCTTCAGGATGAACGAGCCCTTGTCACAGCAATACCTGGTACAACCCGGGATACCATTGAAGAGTATCTCGATATTAAAGGGGTGCCTGTTCGCATTGTGGATACTGCAGGTATTCGGCAGAATGCGGATGAAGTGGAAGCGCTGGGGATTGAGCGAGCGATGAAACAGATTGATCAGGCCGATCTTATACTGTTTATGCTTGATGCTGCACGGGGAGTGGAAACCGAGGATAGCCGGTTATTTGATTCGGTTAAACACAAACCTATGCTTTTGCTGGCGAACAAGGTTGATGTTGCTAGGCAGGAAGGTTCTGTTACAGAATTTGCTGCCCAAAACAGTGACGTGCCCTTTGTACAGATTTCTGCAAAACAGCACCAGAATATTGAGTTATTAAAGGACGCAATCTTTGATACTGTCGTTGGTGGTAAAGATCAGTGGCAGGAAGATGGGTGTGCACCGAATATCAGGCATAAGGATGCTTTACAGCGGGCATCGGAAGCAGCGCAAAGGTTGCAGGAAGGGCTTGGCCTTTCAATCAGCAGCGATCTCTTAGCCGTTGACGTGCAGGAGTGCTTGGATCAGCTTAATGCAATTGTTGGTGTCACCACCACAGAAGATGTGCTGGATGTTATTTTTGAACAGTTTTGTCTGGGGAAGTAGGAACCATATTCTATAGGCGAATACCCTGTTTCAGTAGCTTGGCAAATTCGTCGGCCGGTAAGGGTTTACTGTAATAAAACCCCTGAACTGTATTGCATTTCTGTTCTTTTAAAAAATCAATATGCTCTTTGACTTCGGCTCCTTCTGCAACAATTTTCATATTAAGACTACGAGACATGCTGATGATTGATCTGGTCAGAGCTGCAATATTCTCGTCATGCTCGACATCCTTGATAAAAGCCCTGTCAATTTTCAACGTTGAGACCGGAAAACGGGTAAGATAGCTCAAATTCGAATATCCGGTGCCAAAATCATCAATTGCCAGGGTTAGCCCGATGTTTGTCAGACTTTTGAGCTTGTCAATGGTCTGGTCAATATTACTCATGAGCATACTTTCAGTAATTTCCAGCTCCAGATACTCAGGAGCGATGCCCGAATGCTCAATTGCCCTGTACACTTCATCACCAAAGGTCGTTAGCTGAAATTGACGGGGAGATACATTCACTGCCACTGGTACTTTGCTTAATCCTTCATTTTGCCATTGTTTGTTTTGGCGACATGCTTCATGGAGTACCCATGTGCCAATGTCGATTATCATGCCGGTTTCTTCAGCCACTGGAATAAATTGAAATGGAGGAATCATCCCCTGCTCTGGATGAATCCAGCGAATGAGTGCTTCCATACCGACAACAGCGCCAGAATTTATATTGACCTTCGGTTGATAGAAAAGAACAAACTCTTCCTTTTCAAGGGCACGGCGCAGGTTATGTTCAAGCTCCAGCCGTTTTTTTGCTGTTTTGTTCAGGGCATCAGCATAAAAATGGAAACAATTTCCTCCCTGTTTTTTTGCATGATGCAGGGCACTTTCACAATGCTCTATGAGAAGTTCCGCTGTGTCGTTTTTACCACCGGCAGTGGTGATGCCAATACTGGCGGTGATAACCACCTGGCCATCGCCAACCGATAGCGGCTGATTGATTGATTTGAGAATTTTCTCGGCAACGAGAGCAGAGTGGTCGTCTGCTGTTACCTTAATAAGCAGGCAGAAATTATCTCCCGTTATGCGAGCGGCACTATCACTTTCACGCAGGGAAGACTTGATCCTTCCTGCAATTTCTCGTAGAACCTCGTCTCCGTATTCCCGCCCTAATCCATCATTAATCATAGCGAAGCGATCAAGGTCGACTAAAAGTAAAGCGATAGATTGCTTCGTCCTTCGACTAACACTCAAGGCCTGCTCGACACGATCATAAAAAATTGTGGCTCCGGGAAGGCCCGTGAGGATATCAAAATTTCCGGTACTGGATTGATCGGAGAAAGTTGTTGTGAGGCCATAATATTTAAAGATTGCCACAGAACCTGGTGATCCGTTAGCCGTATCGGGCAGGGGTAAAATTGTGACATTGAGTTCTTTTGTTTCTCCCTGGCCATTTTCATAGGAAAATGCTTTCTGCCAGACGTGATTATTTTGAAGATGTTTGACTATTGTGGAGTGGTTAAAAACATCTTTGTTTATGGCGAAAATCGTATCAAATCGTGTTCCTGGGGTAATATGATCTTTAAAGCCAGTTAATTGGTAGAATGCTGTGTTTGCTTGAAGTGCTGAAAGTTGTGGGTCGAGTAACAACATTCCATCACTGCTATGGTTGAAAAAATCATTGAGAAACAGAATTGATTCCATAATATATTTCTCCTGCTTTTTCTGCTGCCTATCTTGGGATTAAGATAAATTGTTTGCTGAATAGTGTGGTCGAGAATACTCTTCCTGCAAAAAGCTTATCATTTTGTATCCAGAAGAAGCAATATTTTTAACA
>JAOZLI010000368.1 GCA_029934915.1 Desulfocapsa sp.
TCCAGATATTGCATTTGGGGAAGTTGTTGTTAATCGTAAACTGGTTTTTGTATTGCGGATTAAAGAGGATATTCCAGCTGTCAGGAGCTGATTTGACCACTTCAGTATTGTAGGCCAGGCCATAGGGACCGCAATTATAAGGGACTCCATAGCGAAGCCCTTTGTGAATTAAGGCCTGATCCTTCTGGAAGAAGGGCAGGACATGCTTGAAGTTGGGGATGTTTTTCAGATCCGGTTCCTGGAGAAGAAAATTCCCCTCAGTGAAGCAATAAAATTTCGGGTTCTTTACCAGGTCCTGGGGCGGAGAGATCAGGTCGGCTTTGCCGGATTTTGCCATCTCGTAAAATTCATCCTGGTCAACAGGGTTGTGAATTTTTATCTCAAGATCAAGGTTGTATTTGTTCTTTACCAGTGCCTTGAAGTCATCCACATAGGGTTTTGCATAGCCATCCCAGCAGGTAATTTTCAGTTCGGCCTTTTCACTTGCTGCCCAGACGGAACTCGAGGTGACTGTTACTAGCAAAGCAATACATAGTGCAGAAAATCTTTTCATTCTATACTCCTGATCGTGTTTTCATGGGTTTAAATTGTGAAAATAAAACGTTCTTCATAGGATACTTAAAAGTCCCAGAAGGAATCGATTTCTTCATCCGTGAAATCCCACACCGCGTTGTGGGGTGCAACAGGCTCCAGGGTAAAGAACTCCGGCAGCCTGTCATCCAGATTGGTAAATCCAGCGGCCATATTAAAGGCACGTTCAGTCTTGAGGATGCTCTTACCAAGATCTGCTACATCCTCAGCCGTGAGGCTGATCCCGAAACGGGCATTGAGCATGTCAATGAGTGCAGGCAGACAGGTGGTCTCATCGAGTGCTGCAAAGGCGATAAAGAGACACATACCGGTGGAGTCAATGGCTGCTGTGGTAATCTGCAGGTTTCTTGACAGTTCAACCTGTCCAACTTTGGAAAGGGGATCGGCAGTTCCACCTGCTCCGAGAATTTCCGTGGCAATGGTATACCCCATGGTGTGATCGGCTCCCTGGGTGGAGGTGGCATAGGTGATGCCAATACCTTTGATGGCACGAGGGTCGTAGGCTGGGATGGCCTGGTTTTTCACAACGGGTACCCGCGTTACGCCGTAGGTCTTGCCAACATTTCCTGCACCGCTGCCAATTACCCGGCCAAGGGGGGTTCCATGGGTAATCTCTTCTTTTAAGATGCGAATCATTTCATCAACGTCACCAAAATTGAGTTCGCCACCCTCCATTGCCACCCCAAATGCCACCGCGATTTCGATGGTGTCAACTCCTATGTCATCCATGATGTGGTCCATTTCAGCGATCTTATCGAGATCGTCGACGGTGCAGTCTGCTCCCATGGCCCAGATAGATTCATACTCAATGCCAGATGTTTTATAATTTCCTTTGAGGTCGTTATAAATCTGGGAACATTGAATCACACAGCCTGCGTGACACCCATGTTTGGGCTTGCCGCCACGCTCCACAATGAGATCGTGCATGGTTTCTCCAGAGATCTGCTCATGGCCTTCAAACTGTCCGGCCGTGAAATTTCTGGTGGGAAATCCACCGGCTTCATTGATGATATTGACCAGTACGTTAGTTCCATAGGTCGCAAGGGCCTTACTCACAGGATGGCCAACCAGGGCCTTGCTGAATATCTTGTTTGCTGCCCTGAATGCATCCATATCAGCTATTTCAACTTTGGCATTGCCTGAATCCAGGGCAATAAATTTAATCTTTTTAGAGCCCATAACTGCTCCAAGGCCGCCCCGACCAAGAGAGCGAATATGGCTGTCAGGATCTTTTACAGAGATATTGGCAGAACACATCTGCATTTCTCCGGTCTGACCAATCGAAAGAAGGCCGGTTTTCTCAGAGAAGCGTTTTTCAACACCTTCAATCACAGCAAAGTTTCCCTTGCCAATCAGCTCTTCTTCTTTGGAGAGTGTTACTCCATCAGGAGTGAGGTGTAATGAATACCAACTGTCTTCTTGAGGTTGTCCTTCAATGATGAGTGCCTTGCAGCCCATCTTGGCGAGTTTCTGAGCAGCAGTTCCGCCTGCATTGCACTCCTTGATGGTGCCAGTGAGCGGACTTTTTGAACCACAGGAAAGTCGGCCTGAGTTGGCAGCGGCAGTACCGGATAACATACCTGGAGCAAAAACCAGCTTGTTGTTGGGCCCTAGAGGATGACAGGTGGGAGGGACTTCGGCCGCAACAATGGTGGAAGTAAGTCCGCGACCGCCAAGGCCTGCCCAGTCGGCAGGAATGTCTTCAATGGAAGTGGAAAGGTCGGTCATGTTTACGCGAAAGATTTTGTCAGTCATGTGATGTTCTCCTTAGGATCGATTAATATTGTAGATCGAAAAATATGTTTAATAGCGGTTTTTACGAAGATCTTTAAGGTCGTGGTAATAGGCAAGCGGTAGGATAAATTTAGAAATGACAACAAGCACAAGTC
>JAOZLI010000115.1 GCA_029934915.1 Desulfocapsa sp.
GGGGACAGAATGATTTTCGAAAAAAGCCTCGAAAAAAATTCAGTCCCCTTAGTTTCTCAGGGCCAAAGCTGTTTACTGAACCCCCTTGGTACCGGCAGTATAAAATCCCGTTTTTGTATACGATTGAAACTAGAAATATTGTTCAGTTCTATTCGAATTTCTGCTCCCCAGGGCAGTCCACCCACAAGTATTCGGGGTTGTACAGTGCAGTGATCCTTTTCCCCTTCTTTTTCTGCATAGCTGAATTCTGCCAAGGTGTTACCCTTATCATCCAAAAATAGATAACCCAACACTTTTTCATGCTGGGAATCAAGGTGCAGGTAAAGTTTCCCTTCCACCAGCTTATTCTTTGCTGCCGGAGTTGAAATCTGCAGCCAGATGGTCTCATTGGTTTTATCTTGTAATATTTCAATTATATCCAGTTGACGACCTGGCAGACGACCTGTCAGATATGCAAACCAGTCACCTTGTGCCAGAATAAGAGGGATTTCGTTGCGAAGGGCAATACTTCGCACAACACCTCGAATATGTTTCCGTCGTACTGGTTCCAGGAGTTGAAAGGTTTTTCCATTGCCACTAAAGACAAAAACAGGTTGTCCTAAAGGGTTGCTGATAACGAGTTTTAGAAAAGAGGGGGCGAGGAGCTGTAAGTATCCTTCCACCGCCCGCTCTTCCAGCGGAGCTTTCCAGAACATTTTCATGTCAGCATCAAAACTTTGCGGGCACCCTCGTTCTTTTGCCTGCATACGCTTGACGACTTCCTGTATTGCTATATTTTCTTCTGCTTCAAGCGGTCCTGTCCAACGTTTTCCAGCGCATCCAGAAAAAAACAGAGTTGTTGCGACCAGGCACAGAATGCTTATGTCCTTTTTGAGGGTATTTGTCTTATAACGCATCGATTCGTAATTGCATTTGTTTTTGTTTAACCTTGTCCTGAAAGAGATCCTGTGCTGTTTTGTACGCTATTTTGGCTTTCTGGCTGTTGCCAAGTTTGGAATAAATATCTCCAAGGTGCTCATGGATGTAAGGATCAGATGGCTGAAGTTTAAGTGCCTTGTTGATTTCGAGGATAGCCTTGTCAAGGGTGCCCATTTGATAGTAGACCCAGCCCAGACTGTCTCTGATATATCCATTATCAGGTTTTAACTCGACAGCTTTTATTATATATTGAAGAGCCTGGTCAAGCTTTATTCCCATATCTGCCCAGGTGTAACCGATATAATTGAGTGCCTCGGCATGATCCGGGTCGAGTAGCAACAACTTTTCCATCTGTTTAATGGCTGCTTCCTGTTTGTGTTCTTTTTCCAGAAGAAGTCCATATTCAAAAAGGATTTTAGTTTCGTCCGGATAGAGTTTCATGGCTGTTTCGAGAATCTTGTAGCCATCGTCGAACATTCGCAATTCATTATAAAGAGAGGCTAAAAGAGAATACATTTCAGCGGGCACAATTTTTTTACTGTTTATTTCCTCTTGCAACAGGAGAATGCCCTTTGTGAGCTCCTTTTCTTCTATTAAAATCCGAACCTGTAAATAGAGCCCATCTTCATAAAATTCTGATTCTGTATCTAATTTTTGTAGAAGCTGTGCCGCATCCAGTAGTTTGTCTTGCTGGAAGCGAATGACTGCCAGCATATAGATAGCTTCTTCAATACTATACTGTTCTACCAGGGTTTGTAGAATAGTTGCAGCTCGCTCAAATTCGTTCTGACGTAAATAGACCCTTGCCATGATGAGCTCAATTTCACCGGGATTACTACTGCTTTTTTGCAACTGGGTGAGCACTTCCAGAGCTTTTTCTTCCTTGTCTTGAATAAGGTAAATATGGACAAGCCCGAGTCCTGCATGCTTATCATCTGGATGTTTCTTTAGAATATCATGATATTGCGCTTCTACTTTTTGATATTCTTTAGTGGTGCCATGATAATCAGCCACTTCAAGTGCTAATTCCACGGACCAGTTGAGGGTGAGGGCTTCCTGATAATATTGTGTTGCCAGTTTCTTTTTCTTTGTCTGTTTCGCCAGGCGTGCAAGATAGAGATGGGCATAAAAAGAATCGGGGTTTGCGGTCAGTATTTTGGTAAGAATTTGTTCTGATTCTGTAAAACGATTTTGTTTAGAGTAGAGAAAGGCAACGCGAAGAAGGGTGGTCTCATCTTCAGGAGTGATGGCAAGAATCTCTTGATAGAGTGTAATGGCATCGTCAATATCACCTGTTTGAATGTAAATACGGGCAAGTATAATTCTACTTTGGATATCTTCAGGAAATTGTTTGATGGCTTTTCGTAACCATTTTGCAGCACCATGATGTTTTCCCATCCTGAGTAGTAGAATGGGAAGTCTACTTAAAATATGGCTGGAATCGGGATCGCAGATTAATGCCTTCTCATAGGCCTCCTCAGCCTCCTCATATCGTCTGTTATTTTCTGCATGGGTCCCCCAGAGGAGATAAAAATAGGAGCAGGAACTATCCGGTAATTGTACGGTAAGATTGTCTGGTGTTTTCTCTTCAATGGATCCAGGCGGTTGGTGTAACGGAGTATCGTTCGTAGCTTTTGTACAGGAGGAACAAAGCAACAGGGAGAATAATAAAATGAATAACCGGGTAAAGAGACCTTTGTTTTTCATCACATTCACAGAAGCTCCTGAACCAAATACATAACGTCTTTATGGATTGTTTCAATGGATCTGTTGGCATCGATTCTTTTTATAAAAGATAGTTCCATTTTTGCAAACTGTACAGCTACCTGGGCAAGATATTCTTTTTTTTCAAAGTCATTCAGTGTATCACCTCGTGATTCTGTTATACGAGTGACCCCTGTTTCGATGGGTGCATAAAAAAGAAGTGCCAGATCAGGTGTTGGGGCAAAATCATTTTTCTTGTAAATTGTGGCCGGATCAAGACCCGCGGCACCCTGATATGCCATTGTAGAAAGGTAATATCGGTCGCAGAGTACAATCTTTCCCTCCGCAAGTGCTGGAGCAATGAGCGTCTCCACATGTTCCCTTCTGTCAGCAAGAAAGAGTTCGAGTTCATCTTCAAGAGTGGTATCTTTTCTGTTTGAATAGAGCTTTCGTATCTTTTGGCCGTAGACCCCATTGGTAGGCTCAAAACTGCTGACAACGGCTAAACCCTTTTTCTGCAGTGCGTTTGCAAGCAGTTTTAGCTGTGTGGACTTTCCGGTTCCGTCGGTTCCTTCAAAAACGATCAGTTTGCCTTTTGGGGATGTCACTCTATTAATATTCCTTTGTGTTAACTAAAGCGTTGAAAAGAGAACCGCAGAATGTCGAATAAGAAATGTCGAACCGCAGAAGTAAAAAACTTCGACATTCGACATTCCTTGTTCGATATTCGATATTTTCTTTTTTGAATTATTCGTTACAGTACATGCCTTTCTCTGTTAATACAAATACTCTGTGCCATCTCCAACGCAGCTTCCAGGCTCGCAGGATTGGCAACCCCCTGTCCCGCAATGTCATATGCTGTTCCATGATCAACAGATGTCCTGACAATTGGTAGTCCAAGAGTCACATTCACTCCATCTTCAAAGTGTAAGAGTTTAAAAGGGATCAGTCCCTGATCGTGATACATACAGATGACAGCATCATAGGCACCTTTGGCAGCTTTAAAGAAAATAGTATCAGGAGGAAAAGGACCATGCAAGTGGATGTCCATTTTTGCTGCTTTTTTGATAGCGGGAACGAGTATTTGACTTTCTTCATTTCCGAACATGCCGCCCTCACTGGCATGAGGATTAAGTGCAGCAACGGCTATTCTGGGTCTTTCCAGGTTAAAGTCGATTTGCAGGCTTTTGTAGGTAGTCTCAAAAAGCTGAAGGAGAGATTCTTCGCTGATCAAACCGGGGACATCATTAATAGCGCAGTGAATTGTGGCAAGGGTTACTTTTAAAGATGTGCCTGCCATCATCATAACCTGCTGGTCTGAATCTGTGAGTGCGCCTAGCATTTCCGTGTGCCCAGGATAATGTTGACCGCTTAACTGGAGTGCTTCTTTGGATATCGGGCAGGTACAGACTCCTGAAAAATAGTTGTTCTGCACCCCACGAACGGCTGCAAAAATGGCATCGACCATTGCTATTGCACTCTCTTTTGAATAAACACCAGGGGTTATACTGTTTGCGTGAAGTTTTGATGTTTCGTAAACAGGAATTGTATTGGTGTCAGTTGGTAGCGATATTTCGGGAGTCCAGGGGAAGATAGAACAGGGCAGGTCGAGTTGCTCAGCATACCATTGAAGCACATTACTATCGCCTGCAACTACGGCAGGAACCCGCTTCGTCTGAGGCACAGAAGAAAAGTATTTCAGTATGATTTCAGGCCCAATGCCGGCAGGGCAGCCCATGGTTATAGCCAGTGGTTTCATAATCATTTCAAAAACAATTCTGTAAATGGACTATTTCCGCTTTTCCATTTGCAGGCAGCAGAATGGAAATAACATCAAATCGTGCCTCCTGTTCCAAAATTTTATTACGGGTCATATAATCAAGTGCAATTCTGGAAAGTTGTGTTTGCTTTCTTGTTGTTACCGCCTCGAATGGCTGGCCAAACAGGGTACTGGTTCGTGTCTTAACCTCAATAAAAACAAGTGCCCCCTTATCACTGGCTATAATATCAACCTCTCCGCTTTTTTGCCTGTAATTTCTGATGATAATTTCAAACCCCTTTTTTTTGAGATAGGTAGTGGCAATATCTTCGCCACGCTTTCCTAAATTGATACGTGATTTAGACAAATTTTTTAACCCCTTTGACCCCTTTAAAACTTCTGCGGTGGTGGATGGTGATGCCATGTTGTTTTATGGCATTGCGATGTTCAAGGGTAGGGTAACCCTGGTTTTTAATGAAATTATAGCAGGGATATTCACGGTGCAGGTTAGCCATTATCCTGTCACGTGTTACTTTGGCAACGATGGAGGCTGCTGCAATGGAGGCAGAGCGGGACTCTCCCTTGATAAGTGTTTGCTGGGGGGTTGTCATGGGAATGGGGAATTTACCATCCACGAGAAGAAAATCAGCGTTACAATCATTTTTGGCGAGTTCAAGAACCGCACGTTTCATGGCAAGGAGTGATGCCTGCAGGATATTAATCTTATCTATGGTTGTGTGTGAGACAATGCCAATACCAATGGAGGCGGGGATGGAATGAATATGTTCAAATAGCTGTTCGCGAACTTTTGCGGAAAGTTTTTTGGAATCGATAAAGAGAGAGTGCTGGCAATCGGGAGGCAATACAGCAGCAGCAGCAACCACAGGTCCTGCCAGTGGGCCTCTGCCAACTTCATCGAGACCTGCAACAACAGTATATCCCTGTTGCTGCAGGTTGTGTTCGATAAAAAAATTATCCTCCTGTGGAGGATCAAACAGTGTTTGTCTCTTCTGCTTAGCGCACAAGGCCACGCTCGCGAATACGTGCAGCTTTGCCACGACGTTCACGAAGGTAGTAGAGACGAGAGCGACGTACGCGTCCACGACTGATAACCTCGATTTTTTCGATACGAGGGTTGTGCAGAGCAAAAGTCTTCTCAACGCCAATACCGTGGGAAATCTTACGAACGGTGTAAGATGCGCCCATCAAACCTTTTTTACGCTTCAGAACAACTCCCTGAAAAATCTGGACACGTTCTTTGCTTCCCTCAATGATACGAATATGAACCTTGACGGTGTCTCCTGGACGAAAATCCGGGTGATCCTGACGCATCTGCTCCATCTCAATTTTGTCAATTATTGTACTCATAATAACTCTTCCGTTGTTTATCGTTTAGCTGCAGCCAAATATGCAGCAGATTGGCAATATATTAATATAAAAATAACTACTCAGCTCTAAAACTAGAGCAACTAATATGAATTACAAAAACCTGAAGGATTCGTAAAAACCTACTCTACCATGAAGCGCATGAAGGACATGAAGAAAAGAATGACAGCGAATCAGTCTTTTATCTTCATGTTCTTCATGCTCTTCATGGTGAATATTGTCATATTACGATACCATCAAACTTCGATATTTTCCTTTCATTTACTATACACTCAACAATCGATCTAAAATAATCGATACCGCAGAACGAACAGAAAGATGATTATATCCTGTCTTAGCCCCCACAGGCATCAGGCTGTAATCAGCCATCTCCATAACCTCTGGAGCAAGCCCATGGGCTGTTCCAAAGAGAAGCAGCATGGGGACACTTGCTCTTATTTTCTCGCGCGCTTCTTTGTAAGTAAGCGTTTTGTCCTGCTCTTTGGCGCTGGTGGTGAAGAGCAATGGTTGTGCTCCACGCCTTGTCGTTACCAATTCTAAAACTTCTTCAAGGCTCTTTGCCAGCGTTACCAGTTCAAGTGCTTCTTTACGGGCAGGATTGTATGTGGCTCCATGCCCGGTTTTCCAGTGTTCGAGAATCTCTGTTACAAGCTTGTGTTGATCCTCATAGGGAGTAACAATGTAATAGTTGTCAACTCCATATGTTTTTGCTGCTCGTGCAATATCGTGAAGATCAAGGTTGGTTACAGCCGAACCAATAATCTCACCAATTTTGTTCACCACCGGGTGATGAATAAGCACAATGTCTACGCCACTTTGGCCTGTGCTCATTGTTCTTCCTGTAATGCTCTGATTTTATGATAGAGTTTATTTTTCTTAAGCAATGTTACCTCTTGCTTGTTGAACCATTCCTGCGCGAGCAGATCAGGTCGCCGATCAAGGGTTCGGGTAACTGATTCAAGAAAACGATACTCTTCAATTCGTTTATGATCTCCGGAAAGTAATACCTCCGGCACTTCTTCACCTTCGAAATTTCTAGGCCTGGTATACTGCGGGTGTTTCAGTAACTGTCTGCTGAATGTATCTTTTTCTGCAGAATCAGTACAACCTAGCACACCAGGGAGCAAACGTGTTACAGAGTCTACAAGGATCATCGCTGCAAGTTCACCACCTGTAAGAATATAATCCCCGATGGAAATCTCATCATCAATGCTTTTTGCCCTGAACCGCTCGTCCACCCCTTCATATCTGCCACAAATAAGAACGAGGTGCTCTTCATGGCTGAACTCTTCGACAATCTTTTGGTTATATTGCCGACCCTGAGGGCTGAGCAACACAACACGAGCCTTCGATTTCTCACTCGCCACCGAATCAAGGGCGGCTGTGAGTGGCTCCGGCTTCATTACCATTCCTTCACCACCTCCAAATGGCCGATCATCAGTCATGGAGTGTTTATCCGTTGCAAAATCACGGATATTGGTGATGCGAATCGTAACCTTTTCAGCTTCCCTGGCACGCCGAATAATAGATTCATTCAATGGCGATTCCAGTAAATCCGGAAAAATGGTCAGTATGTCAAATATCATGCGTCGTTGCCGGCATTTATATCAAGGAGTCCAGGCGGCGGCGCTATGGTTAATTTGTCGATCGTTCGATGTACAATCATGCCGGGAATAAGAGGAATTAAAAATTCATCTTTTTCATTTTTAACAACCAGGATATCCTGACTCCCGTTATTAAAGAATGCTTTTACCCGGCCGATAATCTCGCCGTTCTCAGTCGCAACTGTAATGCCTTCCAATTCATGAAGATAAAATTCATCTTCAGCCAGTTCAGGAAGATCATTTTTTAAGGCAAGTACACCGCATCCAGCAAGTGTCTCTGCCAGGTTACGATCATTTACTCCCTCAAGGCGAACAAGCACTTCCTTTTTGCCAATGCGTGATTGAAGGACATTGAAAACCGGAGATATCCTATCAGTATCGAATATCAGAGTGAGAGTCTTGCACCTGCTGAGACTTTCAAGCTCACCGGAAAAGGAAATCAGTTTGAGCTCACCTTTTATGCCGTGAGCTTTTGCTACTTTTCCAATAAGCACATATTTATCTGTCGGAAAGGAAAACGTTTCTGCCATCCTAAGAGTTACTCAAGGATGTTCAGACGAGATTTCTTGTCTTCCTTTCCGGCAGCGGCAGTGAGCAGCGAGCGCATGGCCCTTGCTGTTCTCCCCTGTTTGCCGATCACTTTACCGAGATCATCTTTGGCCACAGTCAGATCCACGACTATAGTGTCATCTTCTTCTGTAACGCTTACCTGCACATCATCAGGATTGTCTACCAGCGCTTTGGCGATATATGTGATCAGCTCCTGCATAATATTTTACTCAGCAGCTGGAAGTTTTTTCAAAATAGACTTCACGGTGGTGGAAGGCAGTGCGCCTCTTCCCATCCAGTCCTGCAGCTTCTCGTTGTCAATTTTGACAACAA
>JAOZLI010000116.1 GCA_029934915.1 Desulfocapsa sp.
ATGAATGTTGCCCGGCTTAATTTCTCCCATGGTGATTTTACAAGTCATGGCGAAGTCATAAAAAAAATCAGAACCGCTGCTGCAAAGACTGGAAAACGGGTCGCCATCATGGCAGACCTTCCAGGACCAAAAATGCGAATTGGGGATCTGGTAAACGATTTTATCATGCTTGAACGGGAAGCTCGCTTTACTCTCACCGCAGAAGATATTCCCGGTACTGATGAACGTGTTTCCATGACCATGAAGGAACTTCCAGGTCGTGTGAAAAAAGGGGATACTCTTTTTTTGAACGACGGGCTTATAGAATTGCAGGTAGAAGAAGTTGAGGGAGAAGATATTCACTGTACAGTGATTGTTGGTGGAAAACTTTTTCCCAGGAAGGGATTAAATATCCCGGGAATTGATCTTGGTACCAGTGCCTTTACACCGCGTGATCGTGAATGCATGCAGTTTGCTCTTGAAAACGGAGTCGATGCCATTGGTCAGTCCTTTGTGAATACGGCTCAGGATGTGCTGGATGTTCGGGCTGCTGCTGCTGAGATGGGATTTGATCCCTTTATCGTAGCAAAAATTGAACGGGCAAGTGTCTGGGAGCATATCGATGGAATCCTTGAGGTCACCGATTGTGTGATGGTGGCCAGAGGTGATTTAGGTGTGGAAATTCCCATCGAAGAGATTGCCGTGGCCCAGAAAACCATTACTGCCAGAGCCAATTTTTTTGGCGTGCCTGTGATCACGGCGACGCAAATGCTTGAATCCATGACCGGGAATCGCAGACCAACCAGAGCCGAGTCCACCGATGTTGCCAATGCCATTCTCGATGGAACAGACTGTGTCATGCTTTCCGAGGAGTCTGCCATGGGAGACTACCCGCTGGAGTCAGTGCAAATGCTAGCTAAAATTGCCACGGCAACAGAGCCGCACCGCCTGCACCGCCATTCCGAATTCGTTCTCAAACCACAGGCTATCGATTATCTACCCACCTTTGTTGATATGATAGCGGTCAGTATTGAAAACATTCTCAGTAAAATTGATTCTCCAGCGGGCGTGCTTGCCCCCACCGCAAGCGGGTATATGCCCAGAAGCCTGACGCGCTTTCGTCTGCCGGTCTGGATTGTTGCCGTATCCACCTCATTAAAGACATGTCAGGATCTTATGTTTTCTTACGGAGTATCCCCAATGCATGAAGAGTCTAAACCGAAGAGCTGGGATGCCTGTGCTAAGGATTACGCCAGGAACCATGGTTTTGAAGGGACATTTTTTATTAAAGCCGAGGGCCCCTCAGCGGATAATCCTGAGAGCAACCATAAGATGGAAATTATAGAGTTGTAGAGAAAAATATGCAATCCTATCCAATTACAGCCGGTCAACGGTACCCGGCAGGTGCCACCCCAGGAGAAAACGGCACGAACTTCTGTATTTTTTCCAGACATGCCACTGCTGTCCAACTCCTGCTCTTTGAGAAACCTGATTCAACCGCTCCTTTTCAGATTATTACACTTGACCCGATTATAAACCGGGATTTCTTTTTCTGGCATGTCTTTGTACAGGGAATGACCGGCAAGGAAAACGTTTCCTACACCTGGAAGGTGGATGGGCCAGATAACGGCCATCTTGGGCATCGATTTGACCCTACTGTTGAGTTGCTTGACCCATGGGCAAAGGCAGTCACTGATGTCATGTGGCAAAGGAGCTATAACCGTGACAAAAATGTTGAGACTGCCACAACATCCATGCGAGCAATGGTACTGCCGGAAAACAGCTACGACTGGGAAGGAGATAAACCCTTACGGCAAGCCTGTGAAAAGGACATCATCTATGAACTGCATGTGGGAGGATTTACCCGTCATCCATCAGCTGCTGTTGCCCACCCCGGAACATTTAACGGAATTATAGAGAAGATACCCTATCTGCAGGATTTAGGAGTTACTGCGGTAGAACTCTTACCTGTTATGGCCTTTGATGAACAGGACTTACCTGATAATGCCAGGGATCTTGAACTGCACAATTACTGGGGCTATGCCACCCACTCTTTTTTCAGCCCACATCCCGGCTACTGCAAAGATCCACTCTCCGGCAGCCACCTGGATGAGTTCCGTGATATGGTCAAGGCTCTGCACCAGGCTGGCATCGGTGTAATCCTCGATGTGGCCTTTAACCATACCGCAGAAGGTGGAGAGGATGGCCCGACTATCAACTTCAAGGGATTGATGAACCGTGGTTTTTATCATCTGGAAGATCATGACCCGTCGCTGTATAAAAATTACAGCGGATGTGGCAATACTGTAAATTGCAACCATCCGCTGGTTGCCCGTTTTATCGTACAGGCTCTTGAGTACTGGGTAAGAGAATTTCATGTGGACGGCTTCAGATTTGATCTGGCTTCTATCCTTTCCCGTGGAGAAGATGGTGCCCCCATGTACCATGCACCGGTGGTATGGAATATTGAATTCTCTGATATTCTATCTCACACCCGCCTTATTGCAGAAGCCTGGGATGCCGGTGGACTGTATCAGGTTGGCGGCTTCCCCGGATTTCGCTGGGCCGAATGGAATGGCCGCTACCGTGATCTTGTGCGACAGTATATCAAAGGTGATCCTGGGCTTGTTCCAGAACTTGCCACCCGCCTGACCGGTTCCAGTGATCTTTATCAGAGTTCCGGGCGGTTGCCGATAAACTCCGTCAATTTTATTACCTGTCATGATGGTTTTACCCTCTATGACCTGGTCAGCTATAACGAAAAACATAATGACGCCAATGGTGAAGGTAATCGTGATGGAGACAATCAAAATCACAGCCGAAATTACGGTGCAGAGGGTGTAACCGACAATCCGGCAATCATCACCCGCAGATTGAGACAGGTGAAGAACTGTATGGCAATCCTTATGCTCAGCCAGGGAGTACCCATGATTCTTGCAGGAGATGAAATCCTGCGAACGCAACAGGGCAACAACAACTGTTACTGCCAGGATAATGCATTGAGCTGGTTTAATTGGGAGTTGCTTGAAGAGAATCAGGAGATGTTCTGCTTCACTAAGGGCATGATCAGTCTGCGTAAACGGCACCCCTGCCTGATGCAAAAACAGTTTCTCACGGGGCCACAAACCGATGCCGGGCCAATGGCTGATATCACCTGGCATGGTGCCGAATTAGAAAATCCACGATGGGAAGATTCAGAATCCCGGGTGCTTGCCTTTACCTTGAGCCATGTAGAACCGGAAGAGGAAGATCTGCATATTATGCTCAATATGTCGCAGGAGGATCTCACTATGGAACTGCCGACACTTTCACAAGGGAACTGGTACCAGGCTGTTGATACCGGCCAATCCATCACAAAAGACATTATTGAACCAATACAGCAACAAGCAGTTACTGCTCAAACTATTCAAATATCATCAAACACAATTATTGTCTGTGAGAGCAGATAAGACAAAAATGGAGAAAAACAGTATGAAAACTATTTTTACAATTATTCTGGCATTTACATTTTTTGTTCCTCCGGTGATGGCTCAGGAACTCACAGGAACGCTTCAACAAATACAAAAAACAGGTAAAATACGAATTGGATACAGAAATTCTCAACCCCCCATGTCCTTTTCAGGAAAAGACGGGAAACCAGTCGGTTACTCAATTGATATCTGTGTACAGATTGCAGATGAAATAAAAAACAGAGTGGGTACTGAAGTAGCTATTGAGTATGTTCCCGTGGAATCCAAAAACCGCTTTTCTGCAATATCTGAAAACAAAATCGACATCTTGTGTGGATCAACCACAAAAACGCTTTCCCGTAGTGAGATTGTAGACTTCACACAGCTTACCTTTGTAACCGGTGCATCTTATATGGCCCTGAAGGGGAAGAAAATTAAAAACAATTTTGAAGGCAAAAAAATTGGAGTGGTGAGAGACACCACCACCGTTACAGCACTTAAGGAATTATTTCAGGATGTATCTGTAAATGTTGATATTATTTTAATGGATACAACGGCCAAAGCCATCAGTGCATTAAAAAAAGGAGAAATCGATGTTTTCTCTGCTGATCAGGTTGTGCTTATTGGTCTGGCCATGGCAGAAAATTCACCTGATACATTTTCTATCCTGCCGGACATATTTTCATACGAACCTTTTGCACTGGCTGTAAGACGAAATGATGCAGATTTTCGTCTCATTGCAAACCGTGTAATATCAAAACTTTATCGTTCTAAACAGATACTGACAATCTATGACAAATGGTTTGGCGGTTTTTCTTCCACAAGGCCTGAAGCATTTAGTGCACTCATACAGATAAATGCAATACCGGAATAGACACAAACTCCATGGTGAATCAGCAGGCAATCCAAGGACAGGGCCTGGTAATACTGTCCCACTTTTAAAGAAGGCAAGACCACTATGAAAAAATCCGTCTATTCCATTTGCGGGATGTGCACAGTGCGCTGTCCTATCCGGGTGGAAGTTGAAAACAATAAAATCACTTGGATCGAAGGAAATCAACATCTGCTAGGCGGCGCCCTGTGCGCCAGAGGTGCCGCAGGAACAGCTCTTGTAACTGACACCGAGCGTCCGCAGCAGCCTTTGATCCGTGATGGCGGCCGTGGTGCCGGTAGGTGGCGCAAGGTGAGCTGGGAGACGGCCTACGATTATATCGCAGACAAATTGACAACGATAAAAGAAGAGCATGGGCCTGAATCAGTGGTCTTATCCTCCCGTGGCGGACCATGGCAGTCCATGTATAAGACCTTTTTATACGCTTACGGTTCTCCAAACTATACCAACCACGACAACACCTGCGGCAATAATACCCATCATGCCAGCCTGTCGGTTAACGGTGTCGGACGTGAGGGATTTTCCTATGATATAAAAAACGCCAGGCATCTGGTACTTTTTGGTCGAAATCTGTTTGCTTCGCTGCAAATTGACCAGTGTCTGGAAACCCTGGATATGCTGGAAAAGGGCGGCAGGATGACCTATGTGGATGTTCGGCAAACCAAAACCGGTGTAAAAGCCACCCGTTTTTTTCAGGTGCGTCCCGGGACGGATTATGCGCTGACTTTGGCCATGATCCATGAAGTCATTGAAAAGAAGGCCTTTGATAGTGAGTTTATTGAGCAGCATGTCACCGGTTTTGACGAACTCTGTTCCTTTATAGAGCAGTATACTCCTGCCTGGGCCGCCAAGGAATGCGGCATTAAAGAAAAGGATATCAAAGATTTTATAAAAGAGGTCATTGAGGATAGACCCGGTGTCATTTTTCATCCCGGCTGGAACCTGTCCCGCTATGAGGATTCATTTTATGTCAGTCGTTCTCTGCATATTCTAAATATTCTTATGGGAAACATTGAACGAAAAGGCGGTTTGATTATCCCGAAAAGTGCAGGTGACTATGGGGTTGACCCCATTCGCTTCCTTGATTGTCCTGTCCCCGATATTAAACGAGCAGACGGTGTGGGCTGGAAAATTAAACATCTGGATAAGGGGGCGGGCATGGCAAATCTCTTTTTTCAGGCCATGGAGAAGGAAGAACCCTACCCTATCAAGGCCTGGATTGCCATGCGTCATGACCCCCTCACCGCCATGCCGGAACCGCAGCAACAGAAAAAATTCTTTGACCATTGCGAGTTGTTGGTTTCCATAGACACCCATTACAGTGAATTTGGCTGGTATTCCGATGTTATTTTACCTGAAGCAACCTATCTTGAGCGTGACAATCCCATTGCCTTACATAATGGCATCCTCCCCCGGTTTGAATTTCGCCGCAAGGCCGTTGAACCTGAAAACGATACAAAACCTGGCTGGGAGATTTTCAAACAGCTTGCCACCAGGCTAAATCTTGATGAGTATTTCCCTTATGATTCCATAGAAGAGTTGTGGGAATGGCAGCTCAAACCCACCGGCTACAGTATTGCCGACTTTGATGAAAAAGGCTTTATTGCTCCAAAGAGTAATGAGCCGATTCTGTATGACTCTGAGAAACTCGGAACTTGCTTTAAGACGCCCTCAGGCAAACTTGAGATTATCAGCAAAAAACTGACAGATGCCGGTCTTCCCTCACTGCCGGAATACAAATCACCCTCAAAACCACCAAAAGGGATGTTTCGTCTGGTTTACGGACGTACCGCTGTGCATACCCATGGACAGACCATCAATAACCCTCTGCTCAATGAGTTGATGCCTGAAAACAGTGTCTGGATTAACACCAAAGTTGCAGATAAACTTGGAATCAGCCAGGGAGAACTTGTGAAGGTTACTGCTGGAGATAACAGTTACAGCGGAACGGTTAAAGCCCTGGTGACAGATTTTATTCACCCGGAGGCAGTTTATACCGTGCACGGTTTTGGCAGGCAGATACCCTTTCAGAAAAATGCCTATCACGCCGGGATCAGCGATCAAAAGCTGATGTCTGAAAAGCTCGATCATTGGGATAAAGCAGGAGGTGCCCTCTGTTTGTGTGAATCATTTGTTACTGTTGAACGAAGCGTGCGTAACTCCGCAGGGAGGGTTGAACTATGAACAAGTATCTTATTTATCTGAACAAGAAAAGGTGCATCGGCTGCCATGGTTGTGAAATCCACTGCAAGACCAACAAAGATCTGCCCGTTGGCCCCATTCTTTGTGAAATCACCCATATGCCGTTAAAAGTCATAAAAGGTATTCCCAAAACGGAATACTTTTTTCGTTCATGTCATCATTGTGATGACCCCTTTTGTGTGCCGGTCTGCCCCACCTCGGCAATGATTAAACGGGATGATGGAATTGTCTACATCGATCAGGAAAAGTGTATTGGCTGTATGGCCTGTGCTAAGGCCTGTCCCTGGACGATTCCACAACGTAATCCGGCAAGCAGTAAGGCGATTAAATGTGATTATTGTATGGATCGGGTGGACGCTGGGCTGAAACCGTCCTGTGTGAGTAAATGTACGGCCCATGCGCTGCAATTTGTAACCCTCACACCTGTGGAGTAAAATAATATGTTGCCAAAGACTTCATTCCGAACATGGTTCCTACTCAGCAGTAGCTGTGTCACTGTACTGCTGCCTGGTGGATCTGCTTTTGCAGCAGAAAAGGAAATAAACGACAGCATAAGCCAGGCGCTGCAGGGAGACTGGGGCCAGATAACAGTCAACCTGCGTTATCGCTATGAACATGTGGCTGATGATGGCTTAAAAACTGCCAATGGTGATCCTGTGCGGCTGCGTCTTGGGTACTTGACACCTAAGTTCAGCGGCTTTCAGGCCTATGGTGCTGTTTTAGGGAGCACCCCGGTTTTTCTCGATGATTTCAATGACAGCTCCAATGGGAAAACTGAATATGCAGTTATTCGTGATCCCAATGAAGTCGCACTGGATGAGTTGTGGCTTAGCTACGAAACAATTCCAGACACCGTAATTAAGGGTGGACGCCAGCATATAGCATGGGATAATGAACGCTTTATCTGTAACGCCAAATGGAGACAGATGGGGCAGTCCTTTGATTCTATTACCCTGTTGAACCAGTCCCTTGGTAATTTTTCCGCAAAGGCTGCATACCTCTGGACGGCACTTACCACCGAAAACAAAGAAGTAGATATGCAGTCACCTCTGATCAACCTGAACTACAATATCCCGAAGGTCGGTTCCATTATCGGCTACGGCCTCTGGCTGGATTATGATGATCCCGATGACTCAGGGTCTTTTGAATATGCCTATTCCGCGCAGACATACGGATTACGTTTGAATGGTTCTCCTGCAATATCAGAAAGATTAAAACTCCTTTACACCCTGGAATACGCCACCCAGTCAGAGTATCAGGATAACCCCAAAGATTTTACCGCTGCCTATTACAGTGTTATCGGTGGTCTTTTAGCCCCCGGAAAGAATTCATTCTTCAAAAACTTCAGTGGAAGCATTGGGTATGAGGTTTTCGGCTCTGATAATGACGTATCCTTTCAGACACCTCTTGGGGCAAATCACAGATATAATGGCTGGGCCGATATATTTGGAAAGAGCAAACCATCAGCCGGCTTACAGGATCTGTATGGGACCGTGGGTATCACCGTCGCCGGAGTAAAGGTAGATCTGCAATACCATGATTTCCAGGCCGATTCAGGAGGCAGCGACTATGGCACTGAATATGATATTAAAGTAGCACGGAAGTTCTGGAAACATTATGAAATCCTGGCATCCTATTCTTCCTATGATGCGGATGATTACAAAACAGATACTGACAAGTTCTGGCTGCAACTGACTGTGGATTTTTAAAA
>JAOZLI010000369.1 GCA_029934915.1 Desulfocapsa sp.
GTATCTCCAGCATCAATCTCACCAAGGTCATGGATCAACAGCATCATTATTACTTTCTGAATATCGATTTCCACATTCGCAAACTCTTTTAAGGCCAATGCTGCCAGGCAAACGTGCCAGCTATGTTCTGCAGAATTTTCATACCTCTCCAGGCCCACAGGACGAGTTTTTCGCTGCACATTTTTGAGCTTTTCTATCTCAACAATAAAGCTCAGTGCCTTTTCCACTAACTCCATCAATATTTCCCTTTACAACCCACTCAAAAATTTTGTGACGGTCGTTGCCCTCCAAAATAGACAAGACCACTCTTTTTCCTTTGCGTAGTTATCTTCATAAATCCAGCCTGCCGAAGCCAGGAGGCCTCTACGCCTTGCAAGCTGTTTCCTTCTGTTACCAAAAACAGAAACGCACCAGGCCTTAACAACATCCGAGAATAACAAAGATTTTCTAAAAAACCAGCGGTTTTATCATCCACAGTCTCAGGAATTGAGTAAAATACCAAATCAAATTGAGGATTACTTCTAAAATCTCTCAGCCCATTTAAGAGACGGGTAACTGTGGCTGCTTCCGGTGCAAAATCTGCCAATCGCATATTAAACGCCACATTCCCATGAACACTGAGGATCTTCAGCACTTTTCCTGGTTTTCCTGCTTGACGGAAAATCCGTTCGAGACCGGCATCTCTCGTTCTCTCATTCCTGAAAATAGTATTGCCCAAAACATCTCCATTGAACAGCAACTCCAATTGCCTCATCATTTTACACACCTCTTTTTATTTGTACTGCCCCGGCCAACAGGTACAGAATATTGCCTAAGACTTTACTCAATGCAGTTTTGCCACAAAAATAGAGACTGTGAGAGCAACCATGTACCAGGCAAGACACTTCACAATGGAGCGTACATTGTCGCTACCGGTTCCCTCGCCCCTTCTTCTGCTGTCCCAACTGCTGCTATCTTCTGCACGTATCAGCCAGAGCAGGTCATGTACTTTTCTTCCCATCTTCATCGTCACCCCTCCCCTTGTTTATGTTTTCAGCCCTTTTCATATTTGTTTCTTTTTTCTTTGCTTCATTATAATTGACCTGGTAAATAGGAACAGATACAGAACGAAACAAAAAACACCATAACAGATGAGAGATTCTGAGAGTAACAACATGGAATATCAATACTTAAAATTGGCAAACACACTGGAAAGACAGATTATGGCCGGGGAATACCTGGCGGGAGAGAAGCTGCCATCGCTTCGTAAACTGCGAGCTGCCACAGGCCGTTCCATTTCCACCGTATATCAGGCATACGAAGAACTTGAGAACCGGGGACTGGTTGAAGTCAGGGAAAAATCAGGATTCTTTGCCAAGCCTCTTCTAAGCGATATTCTTCCCCTGCCCAACCAGGGTACTTGCCAGATAAAATCACACAAAGTGGCCATAAATGTTCTGGCCTCCATGATGCAACGTACCTTGAACAACCCTGACCTCATCCCCTTTGGAGAGGCAACGGTTGCCAAAGCCCTCCATCCGGGCAAACAGATGGCGACAGCTGTGCGTTCTGCTGCAGGCGGATATCAGGACGGTAGTTTCAGTGGCTACGGCGCATCATCGGGCTACAAAAAACTACAGCAGGAAATTGCCAAACGATTTGTCGACCTGCCCCATAGAGGTTGTGGCAGTGAAGTTATCATCACCCAAGGGTGCATGAACGCTATTGAACTCTGTCTGCGCAGTGTGGCACGACCGGGAGATACCATCATTTTGGAATCTCCCACATTCCTCTGCTATCTGCAATTACTTGAAGATCTCAACATGCAGGCCCTTGAAGTACCTGCAGATCCTTCCACCGGACTGGATATTGAAAAACTGCGGGACACTCTGGATGAACATGATATTCGGGCAGCCCTATTTAACCCCACCTTTCAAAATCCCCTGGGTTTTGATATGAGCGCATCCGCCAAGAAAGAGCTGGTTCTTCTATTCAGCGAACGTGGAATTCCAATTATTGAGGATAACATCTACGGCAACCTCTACTTTGGTGAGAACAAACCCCTGCCATTAAAACATTTTGACAGCCAGGGCATGGTGCTGTACTGCAATTCTTTTTCCAAGGATCTTCTGCCCGATATGCGGATGGGATGGCTTCTGGCTGGGAAATACAGGGAGAAGGTAAAACGACTCAAATTTAATAACAGCCTGGCAAATTGCCAGTTGATGCAACATGCACTGGCGCTGTTTCTTGAGAGTGGTGGGTATGAAAGACATCTTCGCAAGCTTCGCAACAGTCTGCGCAAGCAAGCTGCTGACATGAGTCAGTCCATTGGTCGTCATTTTCCGGGGGGTACCAGGATATCCTCCCCGAAAGGAAGCCTGACCCTCTGGGTTGAGTTACCAAAAAGCGTGGACAGCCTTAAACTCTTTCGTCTGGCAGAGAAGGAAAACATTTCCATAATGCCCGGCACCCTCTGTTCAGGTAC
>JAOZLI010000117.1 GCA_029934915.1 Desulfocapsa sp.
CCTTATGATTGACTTTCGATGTTGAGATGACTATATTGTTGCGGTTCTCGTTGTCAATGAGAAGAGGCGTATCCCGAATTTTCATGTAAATACACGGGGTGTGTAAAGAAAGAGGAGTGGAACAGGAGATAGAAATGTCCAGTGTTGTGGTTGTTGGAACTCAGTGGGGAGATGAAGGTAAAGGTAAAATTGTAGACCTTCTTACCCGCTATGCAGATTGTATCGTTCGTTTTCAGGGTGGAAATAATGCAGGGCATACTCTGGTTGTGGACGGCAAAAAATTTGTCTTTCATATTATCCCCTCCGGTATTCTTTACGAAAAAAAGAGATGCATGATAGCAAACGGCGTGATTATTGATCCCGCTGTTTTGCTTGGTGAAATCCAGGAGCTGAAAGAAAAAGGCCTTCCGGTTACTCCAGAGCGTCTCATAATCAGTGAAAATGCGCATCTTATAATGCCCTATCATCAGAGTATGGATATGGCCAGGGAGGATTCTCTGGCCGTTGGCAAAAAGATTGGTACCACTGGTCGTGGAATTGGCCCCTGTTACATGGATAAGGTCGGTCGTGTTGGAATTAAAGCGGGCGATCTTCTCGATGATTCACTTTTTCGTGAAAAGTTGCAGGCTAACATAGAAGAGAAAAACTTCATGTTGACCACCAAGTATGACAGTGCTCCGGTTTCCTTTGATTCCATTTATGAAGAGTTTCAAAAGTTCGCCGAGCAATTGATCCCCTTTATCGGCAATGTTTCTGTAGAACTTGATGTGGCACGTAAAGCTGGAAAGCATATCCTTTTTGAAGGTGCACAGGGTACACAACTTGATATCGATCATGGTACTTATCCATTTGTTACCTCTTCTAATACCATAGCAGGAAATGCTTGTAATGGTTCCGGATTTGGGCCTGCACACATCGATTCTGTTATCGGTATCTTAAAGGCTTATACCACTCGAGTTGGTGAAGGTCCGTTTCCGACAGAATTATTTGATGCGACTGGCGAAGAGTTGCAGCAAAAAGGTGGGGAAATTGGCGCAACCACAGGCAGAACACGCAGGTGTGGTTGGCTTGATGGTGTGGTGGCAGCAGATGCAGCACGTTTGAACGGTCTTACCGGGCTTGCTATTACCAAGCTTGATGTGCTCAGTGGTCAGTCAACGATAAAGATGGCAAATAGTTACGATCTTGAAGGTCAGAAAATTACTGCTATGCCTAGTAATATTAATCAAGCAGCCAAAGTTACTCCTGTTTATGAGGAGATGAAGGGTTGGGATGAGGATATTACCGGGGTTCGTAATTTCGACGATTTACCGGTGGAAGCAAAAGATTACATCAAACGCATTGAAGACTTTACCGGAATTGAGCCTGTTATCGTTTCTGTTGGACCCGATCGCGAAGAAACGATGTTGCTCAAAAATCCTTTTGAAAAATGATGGCGTTGTAAAAAGACAACACTCACCATGAAGAGCATGAAGGACATGAAGTTAACAGACTGATTTGCTGTTGTTCTTTTCTTCATGCCCTTCATGCGCTTCATGGTCGAATAGGTTTTTTCGAGTTCATCAAAAATAGTAATCAGTAACAGTTGGTCGCCTTACTAAATACAGTGTACGACCTGAATAGTTGCGAAAAATATAATTGAGGTTTACGAATGGCAAGAATTACCGTTGAAGATTGTCTGGAAACCATTGGTGTAAATAAACGTTTTGATCTCGTGCATCTAGCCGTAGATCGTATAAAACAGCACCGACATGGTGAGCCTTACCTGGTGGAAGGCAAGAACAAAGAGGTTGTTATGACTCTTCGCGAAGTGGCTGCCGGAGAGGTGACTTTTGAAAATATTTATGGGCTTCCTAATGCTGAAGATGAAGCTGTAGCAGAGCAGGAAGATGAAAACAGCTCTGAAGAAGAAAAAGCTACCGCATAGTGAAGAAAATTTAATATGTCAAAATGTTATTACGAAATCCTCTCTGTTAGTAAGACGGCAGATGGCGGTACCATAAAGAAGAGTTATCGTAAGCTTGCCATGAAATATCATCCGGATCGTAATCCAGATGATAAAGAGGCTGAAGAGCTTTTTAAAGAATGTACCGAAGCTTATGAAGTACTCAGCGATCAACAGAAACGGCAAATCTATGACACATACGGTCATGAAGGACTGAAAAATAGCGGATACCAGGGTGCTCGGAATTCCGAGGATATGTTCTCCGGGCTTGGCGATCTTTTTGGTGACCTTTTCGGTGGAGGTCGCAGTCGACAACGTCGAGGTGGGCCTCAACCCGGAAATGATCTGCGCTACGACGTCGAAATTGATTTTATGGAAGCCGTTCACGGTATTTCCAAGGAAGTTGAAATCACTCGTCGTGATACCTGTTGGACCTGTGAGGGGAGTGGTTGTCGTCCCGGACATAAGCGTGCAACTTGTCCAAGTTGTAATGGTCGTGGACAGGTGATTCGTTCGCAGGGCTTTTTTCAGGTTTCTTCCACCTGTCCCCAGTGTCATGGTGAAGGTGAAATCGTTTCCGATCCCTGTAATGATTGTAATGGTGTCGGGCTTGTTGAGAAGAAGAAGAAAGTTTCTTTGAAGATTCCGGCAGGCGTTGATACCGGTGCTCAGATGCGTTTACGCGGTCAGGGTGAAGGTGGACGTCGAGGCGGACAGTCTGGAGATCTGTACGTGGTAATTCACGTGGATGAACACGAGTTCTTTAAGCGGGACAGACAGACCATATATTGTGAATTTCCCGTGTCCATGGTACAGGCCGCTCTTGGTTGTAAGGTTGATGTGCCAACCATCCATGGGAAAAAGAAACTCTCTATTCCAGCGGGGAGCCAGTCAGCAGCAAGATTTACCCTGAGGAAAGAAGGTATTCCCAGTCTGCGAGGTGGTGCAAATGGTGATATGATTGTGCAGCTGCAAGTGAAAACACCAACCAATCTCTGTGCCGAACAGAAAAAGGTGCTGGAGAATTTTGACGAACTCTGTAAGGAACATGGTCAGAATGAAGAGCATGAGGGATTTTTTACGAAACTTTTTCATGAAGTTGTAGGGAAAAAGAATGACTGAACTTACTCACTTTGATGCTGATGGCAATGCAGTAATGGTTGATGTCAGTAAGAAAGTAGAAACAGAGCGTGTGGCAACAGCCTCAGGTAAAATCGCACTTTCTGAAGCAGCTTATAAACTTGTTAAAAGCGGTTCCATGGCTAAAGGCGATGTCTTGGGTGTTGCTCGGATAGCAGGAATTATGGCTGCTAAAAAGGTAGATGATCTGATTCCTCTTTGTCATCCTCTTGCAATTACCAAAATAAACATTGATTTTACCTACCTGGATGATACAAATCAAATAGAGATTGAAGCTGTTGTCGGTATTTGTGGCAAAACTGGTGTTGAAATGGAGGCACTGACAGCGGTGTCTGTTACTGCTCTCACCATTTATGATATGTGTAAGGCCGTTGATAAGTCCATGCTTATCAGCGATATTTGTTTGAAAAAGAAAACGGGCGGAAAGAGCGGAACATTTATTCGACAGGAGTAGGCTGAATCTGTTGATGTTGTTATTTCCAATACTTCCCGGCATCGTTGTCGTTATAAAGAAGAGGTTTTTTTAATGGATCAAAAAGTACTCGATACTTTCAAGAGCCAGCTGGCAGAAAAACGTGATGAAATTTTAAGAGATGCCGAACGTACATTAACAGAGCTGAATGAGCAGGGTGGAAACATCCCTGATCCAAACGATCGGGCAAGCGCAGAATCCGGGAGAAATTTCGAACTGCGAATACGACAACGTGAGCAGAGACTTCTTTCCAAAATTGATGATGCGCTGCAAAGAATTGATGATGGAGAGTTTGGTGAGTGTGACAGTTGTGGCGAGCTTATTGGTGAGAAACGTCTCGAGGCAAGGCCTGTGACCTCTCTTTGTATTGAGTGTAAAACGGCGCAGGAATCTGAGGAAAAATCCCAGGGGAAATAACGTAGATGCCTGAACTGAGAAGAGATCCCGTCCTAGGCCGATGGATTATCATTGCCCAGGAAAGGGGCAAACGGCCCACTGATTTTATAATTAGTAAAACAGAGACGACGGGTGGTTTTTGTCCGCTCTGTCCAGGTAATGAAAATACCACTCCCCATGAAGTTTTGGTTTTAGGAAGAGTTGGCGGGAAGGATGATTCGCCTGGTTGGAAGGTTCGTGTTGTTCCCAACAAATATCCGGCACTTGTTATTGAAGGAGATCTTAACCGTGAGGGTGAAGGACTTTACGACAAGATGAATGGGATTGGGGCTCATGAAGTTTTTGTAGAAAGTCCTAATCATGATGATGCCTTTTCAGAGTTGCCTGCAGAGCATATGGCAATGGTTTTTCAGGCCTTTCAGTATCGCATTAGAGACCTTGAGCATGATGAACGCTTCCGCTATGTCCTTGTCTTTAAAAATTTTGGAAAAGCTGCTGGAGCGTCTCTAGAACATTCCCATTCTCAGCTAGTTGCCTTACCTGTCCTGCCTCGTAAGATAGAATCTGAGTTGACTGGGGCACTTACCTATTACAAGTACAAAGAACGTTGCATCTTCTGTGATATTATTAGCCAGGAACTGAAACAGGATATACGCGTAGTCTGTCGAAATGAACATTTTATAAGTATTACCCCTTTTGCCCCGCGTACCCCCTTTGAAATGTGGATTTTACCCATCAAGCATTCCTCTGCCTATCATGAGCAGAGTTATGATGAACTGCTGGCGTTATCAGAAATATTTGCTGAAAGCCTTTGCCGCCTTGATGGCTGCATTCCCAATGTCCCGTATAATTTTATTTTGCATACGCAGCCTTTGCGTGGTGGACATCTGCCGCATTATCACTGGCATTTTGAGATTGTCCCAAAACTCACATCCATTGCAGGTTTCGAGTGGGGCTCCGGATTTTATATCAACCCCATGCCCCCTGAAGAGGCGTGCAAGTATCTGCGTGAATCCCTTGAGCGGATATCATAGAGGAGGAATTACCTATGAAAAAAATATTACTTGTTGACGACGAAGCGGGTATTCAGATGCTCTATCGTGAAGAGTTTGAAGATGCCGGATACGAGGTTATTTCTGCCATTACTGGCGAGGAAGGGCTGGAAAAATTCAGAAGTGAGTCACCCGATCTGGTTGTTCTTGATATTCAGATGCCTGGTATGAATGGGATTGAAACACTCCGTCAGATGAAGATGGATAATCCCAACCTGCCTGTGATTCTAAGTTCTGCCTATAATGAATATAAGCAGGATCTGGGTGCCTGGGCATCGGATGCTTATATCGTTAAATCTTCTAATATTGACGATCTTAAAGCCGCTGTTGCTAAGTTGCTTGAGTAACAGATTCTTGATTGCACTATGAAAGATATTCAGAGCCAGGAAGATCATCGCCGAATCAATATTAAGAAAGTTGGCGTGAAAACCATTTCTTACCCTATCACCGTGCTTGACAAGGCACATTCGCAGCAGAATACCATCGCCTCATTTAATATGTATGTGAACCTACCTCATCATTTTAAAGGAACGCATATGAGTCGCTTTGTCGAAATTCTTAATCGTTACCATGGTGCAATTGATATTGGGAATTTCCATAATATTCTCCAGGAAATGAAGGATAAACTGGAAGCGGAAGCAGCACATATAGAGATGTCGTTTGTATATTTTCTTTCAGATGCTGATAATGCGGATAACCTGAAATCAAGGCGCTATGAATGTATCATGCATGGCTCTCTGGAGAAAGAGAATGATCTGGAATTTATCCTGAATGTACCTGTTTCTATTCCCCTTGCAAAGCAGATGGCTACTGGGTTGCCCCAGTCGCTTGGACAATGGGGACGAGTGGTGAGTGCTGTAAAATTCAGGAATTTTATCTGGATTGAAGATCTGATCACCCTTATTGAAAAGGCTGTCGATATTGCGCACGAAAAGGCTTCCGCTCCCGGAGAAAACAGTATGTCAGTGGAATCGCTCAGCCATCAAATTGCACAAAGTTTGGAAGAAGAAAAGGCTATAAAATCATTTTCGCTGAAAGTGGAAAATCTGGCAGAAGGATATTCGACTTTCGCTGCCATAGAATCTCTTGCCTAAGGGTTCTTGCCGAGCCCTAAGAATAACAATCTGAAATAGTTAACTCATTATGTCTGAATTACTTTTTGAAATCGGAACCGAAGAATTACCTGCTGGTTTTCAGCAACCTGCTTTAGCGCAACTGAAAGACAATTTTATTCGTGAAGCAAAGGAGCTGAAACTTGAATTTAGCTCTGTGGATTGCCTGGGAACACCTCGCCGTCTCGCCCTGTTGGTAGAAGGATTAGCTGACAGACAACCGGATTCCCGTAAGGAACATATGGGACCCTCAAAGCAGGCTGGCTTTGACGATGAAGGCAACCCAAGTAAAGCTGCCATGGGTTTTGCCCGTTCCAAGGGGGCAGATGTTGGTGATTTGCAGGTGGTTGAGACTGCAAAAGGCGAATACCTGATGCTGGTTCAGGAGGTGAAGGGTGTAGCAACATCTGATCTGCTTCCTGGATTGCTTGAGAAACTGACTCGAGGATTTTCATTTGCAAAATCCATGCATTGGGGCGCAGGAGCCTTTACTTTTGCTCGTCCGATCCAATGGCTTCTTGCCCTCCATGATGGGAATGTTGTACCTTTTAGTCATGAGGGTATGGCGGCAACGGATACTACCCGTGGTCACCGCTTTATGGCCAATAAAGAGTTGAAGGTTACAGGTGTTGTTGATTACAAGACAGTCCTTAGTGAGGCTTTTGTTGTCGTTGATCCCAAAGAACGACGTGCGGCTGTAGCGGTTGAAATCGAGCAAGCTGTTAAGACTGCTGGTAAGGGGCAAGTTGCGGTGGATGAGGCGCTTCTTGATACTGTTTGTAATCTTGTGGAAAAACCCTACGGAGTTTGTGGAAGTTTTGATGAAAAATTTCTTCAGTTACCCGCAGAAGCCTTAATCACTTCTATGCGTGAACATCAAAAATATTTTCCGGTGGTGGATAACGACAATAATCTGCTGCCTCATTTTGTGGCTGTGAATAATACGGAGGTTAAAGATATTAATCTTACCCGTACCGGCCATGAACGTGTTTTGAGAGCGCGTCTTGAAGATGCTTTTTTCTTCTTTGCCACGGACAAGAATAAAACTCTTGAAAGTCGGGTTGATAACTTGACCGGGATTATTTTTCAGGCAAAGCTTGGAACCATGCTTGAAAAAACAGAACGTATTGAAAAACTTGCAAGCCTCCTTGCTAAGTCTTTTGCACCAGATTTCGTTGAAGATGCTGTAAGAGCTGCTCGCCTATGTAAGGTGGATTTACTCACCGAAATGGTTGGTGAGTTTCCTTCCCTACAAGGAAATATGGGGGCATCTTATGCCCTTAATGATGGCGAAAATGCTACCGTTGCTCAGGCAATTCAGGAACATTATCTGCCCAAACGGGCCGGTGCTGTTCTTCCTGAATCTGCTGCCGGTGCCGTTCTAGGTCTTGCTGATCGATTTGATACCCTGAGTGGCTGCTTTGGGATTGGACAGTTGCCAACCGGCACCAAAGATCCATTTGGTCTTCGGCGTATTGCCCTTGCTATTCTGCATATTATTGAAGAATTTGATTGGAATATCTCCCTTTCTGATACTATCTATAAGGCTCTGTCCCTCTATGGTGACAGGGTAGATGGCAGTGGAGAAACAGTTGAGCTGGTTCTTGCCTATATTCGTGATCGTTTTATAAATGATCAACTGGCAAAGGGAGCTGATGCAGAAGCTGTGGAGGCCGTCACAAGCGTGGCCTTTGACGATGTTAATGACTGTTTATTG
This sequence comes from Desulfocapsa sp., assembly GCA_029934915.1. Taxonomy (GTDB): domain Bacteria; phylum Desulfobacterota; class Desulfobulbia; order Desulfobulbales; family Desulfocapsaceae; genus Desulfocapsa. The sequence goes on from JAOZLI010000117.1 coordinate 7,835, forward strand.
AAGATTAAGGCGCTGAGTGCTATTCGTTCAGAGGATGCTTTTACCGTCCTGGCCGCTTCCTTTAAGCGTATCAGAAATATTATTAAAGATAATAGCGCCACAAGCGTTGATCCAGCACTGTTTCAGGAAGATGCAGAAAAAGAGCTGGCTACAGTCTTTGACCAGGTGACAGCAGAGGTTAAGCCGCTGCTTGCTGGCCATGATTACGATAAGGCTCTGGCTGCAATGCTCAGCTTGAAATCACCCGTTGATGAATTTTTTAACAGTGTGATGGTGATGGACAAAGATGAGGCTATCAAGACAAATCGCTTGAACCTGTTAACTGCTATTGCAACTCTGTTTTTGACTGTGGGTGATATATCCAAAATGCAACAGAGTTAACTGTGA
>JAOZLI010000370.1 GCA_029934915.1 Desulfocapsa sp.
TATGGTACTATATTGGCTTGCGGGGAAGCTTTAGATGGATTCTTTTACAAGTAGAATTACAGGTAGATGAATCTTAAAAAAAACAGATCTTCCTAATAATCAATGACCAGGCAATAAGTCCTTGTGAGGGTATATTACTCTTTTTCCCCTTACATTTTCCCAAAACCGGTTTCATTATATAGTTAATATTTCACTTATTTCATACAAGTAATCCCTCTCACGGGAAATAGCTGGGTTTTCTTATTGAGAACTACCCTTGGATCTAAGATTACAGCAGTCGCGTTCTTCATCTGCTTAAAAACAGTTTAATCGCAGCTGTGAACTTCTTTTTGGCAGCAAAATGTGCCACCCTGAACAGCAGAATTCTGACTTGAATTCCTGCTCCTTTTATATTCCCTAATCTATGGTCCGGCAGGTAAACGCTACGTGAATTTTTATACGTACTGTTTTTCGTGTTCCGCCCAGCATTTAAAATAATTTTTCAGCCATAACCATCAATACCCCGTTCCTGCTATTTATCTAAACTATCACCCTTGACCCTGTAGAATGGTACAGGGATTATAGTGTAGGTAAAGAAATGCGAAACGAACAATTCAGAGGTCGGAATGAAAGCTCTTACAATTGGTAAAGTAGCAAAACAAGCAGGTCTCGGAGTGGAAACGATCCGTTTTTATGAGCGTACAGGGTTGCTGAAAGAACCACCTCGGAACGATTCGGGATACCGGCAATACCCGCCTGAAGCAGTTGTAAAACTGTGCTTTATCAAAAAAGCCAAGCAACTCGGATTTTCCCTGAAGGAAATAGAAGAACTTATCGCCTTACGCCATAAACAGGATGCCACTTGTGGTGATATCAAAGCGCAGGCGGAAGAGAAAATCAAAAATATTGAAGAGAGGATACGAGATTTAGCCAAAATGAAAGCCGCATTGCTTAAACTGACCCGTCGTTGCAGCGACAATGGGCCGGTGTATGAATGTCCGATCCTGACCGCGCTTGAACCATCGGGAGAAGTTCCATGAACAGGTAGGAGGAGGCCATGTCAGCAAAAACAAGAGTTGAAATACTGGTGGCTCCAAGTTGCGCTTCCAGGCAACAGACCGAGGAGCTGGTTGCAAAACTGCTTGTCCAGACTTCGGTCAGAGCAAGCGTTAAGACCATAGTGGTTGAAGATGCGGAGCAGGCGGTAGCAAATAGATTTCTTGGTTCTCCTTCCGTTCGTGTCAACGGGATCGATGTGGAACCGAAAGCCAGAGATCGAATAGAGTACGGTATAGGCTGACGGGTCTATCAGGACGAAGCAGGTCGCTTCGCCAAGCGTGTGCCTGAAGAATTTATCACCAATAGCCTTGTTGAGACAACAAGAATTTAACGCAGCAATTGTATTTTACTGAACTATTCAACAAAGGAGGAAGAGTCCCATGGATGAAACAATCTGTTATTGCCACAATCATACCGCAGGTGATCTGGAGAGGGATGTTCTTGAACATGGCCGATCCACCATTATGGAGCAGATCATTGCTGAGTCAAAAGCCGGGAACTGCAGCTGTAAGGCCAATAACCCCAAAGGCCGCTGATGTCTTGCAGATGTTCGCCAGGTGGTGAATACAGCACTGAACAGTATCGGCAAAGGGACTCCGCAGGGATTGCGACCCTATAAAAAAACTCAACAAGTTGAAGAAAAACCATGAGACACTGATAGCATTAGCCCTGGCAATGATACGCAGAACACAGGAGGCTGCCATGAAAAAATTTGGTCTGTTTGCTCAAATCGGTGATAAGTTTGGCACCGTCGGTGCTATCGTTGCCACCATGGGATGCGCCATGTGTTTTCCTGCCTTGGCCAGTATCGGGGCGGCAGTCGGATTTGGGTTCCTGGCACAATGGGAAGGCTGTTTATCACCACTCTGCTGCCGCTCTTTGCCTGGATAGCCCTGCTGGCCAATGGGCTTGGCTGGTTTGCACACCGACAGTGGCATCGCAGTCTCATCGGCATTATCGGCCCCACCATTGTCCTGCTCAGTCGTTACCCATGGTTCCAATATAGCTGGCACAGCTGGACTTTGTACAGTGGATTGCTGCTGATGTTTGTTGTGGCTGTCTGGGATCTGGTATCACCTGCCCACCGGAGTTGTAGTTAGGATGGATGTGACATTCCAAAAGCTTTGTCGGAGTGACATGAGAGAAAGAAGAAAGCGGCGAGAGAGTGTATTGATTGACCTTCGTCCGGTCAATCTTAATGAGATGTTTGTTTGCTGTGGCTTAACATGTCTCCTATATATCTTTGAGGTGTCCACACTATATACGTTATAAATATTTGCTGTTCTTCTCCAACACGAAAGTCAAGGTCTCTTCTATATACGCACCAAAAGAACTTTCCCTACAATGCAATACTATTTTTATTTCAATGTGTGACCTTCGTATCTCAATCTTGTTAGCCTCTGAAAAATAGCTGACAAAAAGTTAC
>JAOZLI010000118.1 GCA_029934915.1 Desulfocapsa sp.
TCGTTGGCTCCATAAAAAAAATGTCCAATCGGAAACGTTCCCGACGTCGCTTCTAAGACGACTTTTTACGAACTTGTAAAATTTCTCTTTACAATGACTAGTAGAATTTGAGACAATCCTGAATATATTACAGGCTTTTTGCCATATTTCTTTATTAAAGAGAGAAACCATGCCCCTATTGGATAAAGTTTTTAAGGCAGCTGCAGAAATGAAGGCATCGGATGTACACGTTGTCCCCGGCGAACCCTTTATGGTGCGTCGCTTGGGTAAACTTGTTCGATTGAAAAGTCAGGTGCTTACTGATGCCCATACGCTCAAAATTGTAAGTGAACTCTTAACAGACGAACAGCGGCAACTGTTAGAACAGGATCAACAGCTCGAATTCGCTTATCAACTTGAAAATATAGGACGGTTCCGTGGCAGTATTATGCTGCATAATAACGGGGTTAGCGGTGTGTTTCGTTTAATCCCGGAGCAGATACCAAGTATGCAGCAGTTGGGCCTACCCGCTGTGGTTGAGCCCATCCTTGAAAATCATCAGGGTATCATTTTGGTTACCGGTGCCACGGGGCATGGTAAAACCACCACCCTTGCTGCCATGGTCGATTATATCAATTCAACACGGGCACACCATATATTAACCGTTGAGGATCCCATCGAATTTATACATCCCTTAAAAAAAGGAGTGGTAAACCAGCGGGAACTAGGCAAGTCAACGTTGTCCTATGGCAATGCCCTGAGGGGGGCGTTGAGGCAGGATCCAGATGTTATTGTTATTGGTGAATTAAGGGATCTTGACACCATTTCTTTAGCTGTCTCAGCGGCTGAAACTGGTCATCTTGTTATAGGGACGCTCTCCACCTCTAATGCTGCAAAAACCGTAGACAGGATCATTGATTCCTATCCGCCAGGTGAACAAAACCAGGTGCGGGCAATGCTCAGTGAAGCGTTAAAGGCAGTTATTACCCAACGCTTAATTCCTGCTGCTAATGGCAAAGGAATGGTGTTGGCATTGGAAATTTTGATTGGGAATTTGTCCATAGCTAACCTTATTCGTGACTGTAAAACCTATCAGATCCAGTCCACCATGCAGATGGGGAAGACACAGGGGATGCGCCTCATGGATGAATCCATAGTGGAGCTATTGGCAAGTGGAACAATAACTCTGGAAGCAGCACTTGCTAATGTTGAGAATAAAGCACTTTTAAAACGGTTTATGGCTCCTGATGAGCAAGTATCGGTGGAAGAAGAGGTAGAGGAATAAACGATATGGCTCAAATTGATGAATATTTTACAAAGATGAAGGAACATGGAGCAAGTGACCTGCATATGGTGATAGGCTTTCCCCCGCTTTTACGCCTGCGTGGCGAGCTTGTACCACTGGATGCTCCGGTGCTGACTGCAGAATCGAATAAGAAAATGCTCTTTGAGATTCTCGATGAGACCCAGCAGGAAGCGATAGAGAAAAATAAAGATTTTGATAAAGCTTATGAACTTGAGGGCGTCGGTCGGTTTCGTTGTAACTTTCTCTATCAAAAAAGAGGTATTGGTGCAGTTTTTCGTATTATCCCGACAAAAATATTAACGCTTGACCAACTGGGAATGCCGGAGGTTGTTAATAGAATTGCCAATTACGAAAGGGGACTAGTGCTTGTGACGGGCCCCACCGGGAGTGGTAAGTCCACCACCATGGCCGCTATCATTGACATGATTAATGATACCCACCCCAAACATATTATTACCATCGAAGATCCTTTGGAGTTTGTGCATCCAAATAAGAAATGTATTTTTTCCCAACGAGAAATCGGGACCCATGCAGTAAGTTTTGGCAAAGCACTTCTGGTTGCCGCCCGGGAAGACCCGGATGTGATTTTAGTCGGCGAAATGCGAGATCTTGAGACGATTTCTCTAGCTCTTACCTGTGCAGAGCTTGGTATTCTTGTGTTTGGAACCTTGCATACTAATAGTGCTGCCAAAACTATAGACAGGGTTATCAATGCTTTTCCATCTGATGAACAGGCTCAGGCCAGAACAATGCTTTCGGAATCTCTGAAGGCAGTCATTGCTCAACAGTTATTGAAAACTAAAGATGGTAAAGGACGTTGTGCTGCAATTGAGGTACTTATTGGCTCTTCAGCTTTGGCAAGTATTATCAGAGATGGGAAAATTACGCAGATCAATTCCCTCATTCAGACAGGGAAAAAACAGGGAATGCAGACCATGGATACTCATCTGCAAGAGCTGATTGATAGTGGGAAAATAACCAAGGAAGCAGCGAGAGAGAAAGCAATTGATAAGAGTTTGTTTGGTGCAGAATAGTCGCTTTGATTTACATGATTACCATCAAAGCTCAGGTAATTGCAAAATCGAAAAGTAGGAGTCCGCCCCTGCGGACGATTTTGGTTGGTATTACACACATTTTTCGTCCCCGTTCCTAAGTTGCAAAGCGATTGCCGATTGACCAAAAAGGCAAGATCAAATAAATGACCCTACCTTTTGGTACTGTAGCTTTGTCTGTTATTGCCTCTTTCTTGTACCGAACCTGGCAAGACCAATTAGGCCCGTACCAAAGAGAAGCAGGGTGGCTGGTTCCGGTATTGGGGTAGACCAGTTTGAAGCGAGCAGATCACTGGGGTCTCCTCCTACTTCTAAAAAGTCTTCTGTGCCTGTGGATAAGGGGAAGTGGTTGGGGGCTTGATCAGTGAGGAAACGAAAATGAAAGGTACGAATGTCACCAAAACCAAGCCTGCCTCCGAGGGCTGTGAAGGTCCACTTTAGAGTACTCTTTTTGATAGTAAAATCCGTATCAAGAATGGCATTCATATCGAATGCTATCGGGGCAATCTGGGAATGGTCTGGTGCCGTGGTATCTGATGATGTCAAGATCGTAGTAGCCTGAGTGTTTACAACCGCTAAACTGAAGGCTATTGTCAATACTGATAGGATTAGTCTTTTCATCTTGTCCCCTCTAGATTGTGCGTTAGGCTTTGCTGTTCTTTGATTGCTCCCTTTTCTTTATATTTCTAATTATTGTTCTTCAATTATAAAGCATTTTGGATGGAAAAGATATCCGTATAAATACCCAATTTGGGGGTGAAAGAGTAAATAAATTTTCGGATTGTGGGCGTAAAATCTGGTGATTAACTATCGATTGCGGAGTCTCACAGTATCGCTTACCTGAACGGTGAATGTCGAATTTCGTAGGATAACAAAACGTTGCGTAGTTAAGATGCTGTATTAATAATGTCTAATTTTAGATGTTCCCAAGATTTGTCACATTCGAAGTTGTCCATCCGAGACTCTCAGCCGTCTTGAAGAAGAGTGAATGCCTTTCGGTCTTGTAAAACGCTGCCAAATACGCTAAAAAGCAGGGAACTGAAGTATGGTTTTTTTCAATCACTACCAATCTGGCGGACTGTGCGTAAAGTAAAAGATTTTTATTATAAAAAGGCCAAGAAAGATAACTATCCGGCCAGGTCAGTGTACAAGCTCGAAGAGGCTTTGAATAAACACAAGTTTATTCGGCGCGGCGATTCTGTGCTGGATCTTGGGTGTTGCCCCGGCAGTTGGTCTCTATATGCTTCTGAAGTGGTGGGTGAATCTGGTATTGTTGTTGGTGCAGATTTGAAGGAGGTAAGTGCATCTCCTCGTCCGGGTGGTTCTGAAATAATCTGGCTCAGGCAGAATATTATGGATCCGGAATTCATAGAGATCGTGCGTAAAATACGGCCATCTTTTAAGGTGCTGATATCTGATCTTGCACCTCGCACCACTGGTAACCGCTGGACAGATCATCAACAGTCCATGCGTCTTATACGAGAAACCCTTGCGTTGGCCGAAAAATTATTGAATCGTAATGGCCATTTTTATTGTAAGGCCTTTCAGGGTGAGGACTTTCCTGAGTTCATAAAGGAAGTCAAGGATCTGTTTCAAAAAGTAAAAACAATTAAACCCAAAAGTTCCCGCACAGAAAGTCGTGAGGTGTTTGTGCTGGGCATGGGGTTCCAAGGAAAAAAATAGAATTTAGAGGATTACATTATGTCAGGACATTCCAAATGGGCAAATATAAAGCATAAAAAAGGGGCTACAGATGCAAGACGTGGAAAGATTTTTACTCGTCTGATTAAAGAAATCACAGTGGCCGCACGGATGGGTGGTGGTGATCCAGATGGAAATCCGCGCCTCCGTAGTGCTATTGCTGGTGCCCGCTCTGAAAATATGCCCAAGGACAATATAACCCGTGCCATCAAAAAAGGAACCGGTGAGCTTGAGGGCGAAGTGTATGATGAGATCCTCTACGAAGGATACGGTCCCGGTGGAATTGCCGTTCTGGTCGAATGTATGACTGATAATCGTAACCGAACAGTGGCTGAAATTCGCCACGCCTTTGCCAAAAGCAACGGTAACCTTGGTGAATCCGGTTGCGTTGCCTATATGTTCGATAAAAAAGGTGTCATTTATGTCGATCAGTCCACGACAACTGAAGAAAAACTGATGGATCTGGCTATCGAGGCAGGAGCCGATGATGTGGAAGAGGATGGCGATCAGTTTCAGGTAATGACAGCTGCAGATGATTTTGATGAGGTTCGTGAAGGGTTGGAAAAAGCAGGAGTAAATATTGCCGAGGCCTCTCTTTCCATGGTTCCACAAAATACCATTGCAGTTACCGAGGAGAAGCAGGCAAAGGCGCTCATTCGATTATTGCAGACCCTTGAAGAGAACGAAGATGTGCAAAATGTTCATGCCAATTGCGATATTGACGATAAATTGATGGAAGAGTTAGCCTAAGATACGGTGCAACGAATCTTAGGAATTGATCCCGGTTCAAGGATAACGGGGTACGGAATTATCGATTCTATTCCGGGGAAGGTCAGTTTTGTTTCCTGCGGGGTGATTAAAACTACCCAGAAATACCCACTGGCCAATCGTTTGAACGAGATTTTTGAAGGAATTAATGAGGTCATTCAGATTCATGACCCCGAAGTTGCTGCAGTTGAAGAAGTATTTATGGCAAGTAATCCGAATTCTGCTTTAAAATTAGGCCAGGCCAGGGGCGCAGCGGTGGTGGCGGCCATGCAGAACGGGCTTGGCGTTCACGATTACAGTGCCAAGAAAGTGAAACGGGCAGTGGTTGGGTATGGCCAGGCGGAAAAAGGCCAGGTGCAGCGTATGATTCGTATGCTCCTTAATCTTTCGGCAACACCGAGTAACGATGCCGCAGATGCTTTGGCTGTGGCCATTTGTCATGCGAATCATCAAATAATTTAATAGTATAGGGGTTTTCATTTTCGAATAATTTTAAAGATGAAAATCAAAAGACAACGACGAATATCGAATGTCGAACAGGGAATGTCGAACCGCAGAAGGGAAAAAACTTCAAGCTGTCGTCTTTTATTCCGATCGACATTCGACATTCCTTGTTCGATATTCGACATTCTCTTTTCACGCCATGATAGCATCCCTCACAGGAAAAGTTCAATACATCACAACGGATCGATGTATAATCGATGTAAATGGTGTGGGCTATGAAGTCTTCCTCTCCACTGAAGGTATTTCCAAACTCCCCGAGCAGGGCGAACAACTGTTCCTCCATATTCACACGAGTGTCAGAGAAGATGCTATTGTTCTGTTTGGTTTTGCAGAACAGGTGGAAAAAGAGATGTTCCTTACCCTGAAAACCGTGTCTGGGATAGGCCCTAAGCTTGCTCTTGCGGTACTTTCCGGAATGCAGATTGATATGCTTTGTCAGGCTATAGGTGGTGAGGATATAAAAACTCTTACAACAATTCAAGGGGTGGGGAAAAAGACTGCGGAGCGGATCTGTGTTGAGTTAAAAGATAAAGTTGGTACTATGCAATCTGTTTCTTCTGCAACTAGTGGCAGTGTCGCAGTTGGCAAAGTGTCCTCTGAGTTGGCAGATGCCCTTTCAGCATTAGTCAACCTGGGCTATCCCGATGCTGTTACCCGGGAGGCGCTGGCTAAGGTAAAGACAGATGTCGGAGACGATGTTTTTGGTAAGATGCGAATAGAGGACCTCATTAGAGAAGGACTACGCGTGCTCTCATGAATTTTGAAGAGGAAATTCAGGCAAATGACAGATTAGTGGCACCGGAACCCATTGCTTCCGAGTCTGCCCCTGATCATGCCCTGCGTCCCAAGAGTCTTGATGAATATGTTGGCCAGGAGCATCTTCGAAAAAGCCTGGGAATCTTTATCCAAGCTGCCAGAAATCGTGGTGAAGCACTGGATCATGTGCTGTTTCATGGCTACCCGGGTCTTGGTAAAACCACACTCTCCTATATCATTGCCAATGAAATGGGGGCTGGAATTAAAGTTACTTCAGGACCAGTTATCGAGCGTCAGGGTGATCTTGCCGCAATCCTCACCAGTCTTCAGGAAGGGGACGTCCTCTTTATTGATGAAATCCATCGTTTGAACCACACCGTTGAAGAAATTCTCTATCCTGCCATGGAAGATTTTCAACTTGATCTGATTATTGGCCAGGGACCGGGGGCCAGATCTGTGAAAATGGATCTTCCCAAGTTTACCCTGGTTGGTGCTACCACTCGAACAGGGTTACTCACTCCTCCCTTACGTGATCGCTTTGGTGTTATTTTACGTCTGGAATTATATGAACCGGAAGAGCTTGTTCGCATAGTTCAGCGTTCGGCCTCTATTCTTGGTATGCAGGTGGACGCAGAGGGGGCCCTTGAACTTGGCCGCCGGTCTCGCGGTACTCCCAGGATTGCAAACAGATTGCTGAGACGGGTGCGAGATTTCGCAGAAGTTGGTCAGCATCCCATTGTGAATGCAGAAGTTGCTGACGCAGCACTTCTCATGCTTAATGTGGATCGTTTTGGTCTTGATGATATGGATCGTCGCATTATGCTTTCTATTATTGATAAATTTCAGGGTGGCCCCATTGGTCTTGAAACCTTAGCCACTGTGGTATGCGAAGAGAAAAACACCCTGGAAGATGTGTATGAGCCTTTTCTTATTCAATCTGGATTCCTCACCAGAACTCCCAGGGGTAGAATGGCAACCTTGAATGCCTATGAACATTTTAAACGCCCCCTTCCAGGAAACAGAAAACAGCATCCGGGCCTCTTTGATGGTCTGAAAAATGGAGACTGAAGCATGGCAAAACGCAAAACAGTAGCCGGTATTTTACAGATGAAGCAGTCGGGTGAGAAAATAACCATGCTCACCGCCTATGATGCCGCCATGGCAGCGATGCTGGATGCAGCTGACGTTGATGTGCTGCTGGTAGGAGACTCCCTTGGTATGGTGGTTCTTGGTTATGATTCCACCGTGCCTGTGACAATGGATGAGATGATTCATCACGCTTCTGCTGTTCGTCGTGGTGCCCCCAATGCCTTTGTGGTGGGCGACATGCCCTTTGGCTCCTACCAATCAGGAACACGGGATGCCATTTTGAATGGTGCTCGCTTTTTAAAAGAAGCTGGTTGCGACGCTGTAAAACTTGAAGGGGGATTTGAGGTCTGTGAAACGGTCACTGCTCTGGTACAGGCAGGGATTTCTGTTGTCGGCCACATAGGCCTTACACCTCAAACCGCAACACAGCTTGGTGGCTATAAGGTTCAGGGACGCGATATTGAATCCGCCAGAAAAATGATTGAAGAGGCGCGAGCTCTTGAGAAGGCAGGGGCCTTTGCTCTTGTCTTGGAATGTATCCCCGATGAACTTGGCAAAATCATTTCAGAAGAAATAACAATTCCAACCATTGGAATCGGTGCTGGAGTTCATTGTGATGGTCAGGTTCTTGTTACCCATGATCTTTTGGGGATGTTTGATAAATTTATCCCCAGTTTTGTGAAATCTTATTGCACCTTGGCTCCCGCCATAAAAGATGCCATCCATCAATACAACAGTGAAGTTCGTAGTGGTGAATATCCTGATGAAGCGCATAGCTTTTCCGGGCAGTCGAACTTGAGAGAGTTGCTCGTAAAAACCTAAACTTTAGATGGCTAAGTGTAGTGGCTCATAATAAGTGCCATTAAGATAATTACCGCTGATAAAAGAACGCAACACTTCTACAAAAAACTCTTTCGTCTTAACTCGCAACATAACAGGAATAGTGTTTACTTGCAGTTTTGCTTAAATGGTTGGAACGGCCAATGGTA
>JAOZLI010000371.1 GCA_029934915.1 Desulfocapsa sp.
ATCCGCGAGCAAATTCTGTGTAAACCTGACGAGTCACTGCCTTTAAGCAGGATCTGCCACCGATACCTATCCCTGATTCTATCTATCGGTGAGGGGGCGGGTCCTAGTATTTCAACACTCTTCTCACCCACCATTCTACAGAATTTAGCCACCGCCCCTGCAGTTGATTGAACCGCCCCTTCTTTAATGCCCGAAATTTTAATATTCACCATACGAAGATAAGGAGGGAAGTTGGGATTCTTTCTAATCTCCATCTCTTTTTTATACAGGCTTGGATAATCATGCTTTTGTGCAAATTGGATAGCATAATGTTCAGGTCGCAAAGTTTGCACAATCACCCTGCCAGGGCTCTCCCCTCTTCCTGCACGTCCTATTACCTGTGATAAAAGCTGATATGTACGTTCAGCTCCCCTAAAATCCGGTATAGATAAACCACCATCTGCCCAGATAACACCAACTAGAGTAACATTGGGAAAATCATGCCCCTTGGCAATCATTTGAGTACCGATAAGAATGTCAATTTCCAAGCCGTGCATTTTCTTTAACAGTGCTAGAAATTTTCGACGGTCCGCTGCAGTATCTGAATCTATTCGCGCAATACGCGCTTCGGGGAACTTTTCCCTCACTTCCTGCTCCACCCGTTCGGTTCCAAATCCAACGGGAATCATATTATGAGATTTACAGGCAGCACAAATGATATTTTCATTAAGGGAAAATCCGCAATAATGACAGACTAGTTTTGCCCGACGTTTATGATAGGTAAGCGAAACATGACAATGACGACAGGTAACAGGCTCACCACAGTCTCGGCAGAGGAAGGTTGATGAAAACCCACGCCGATTGAGAAGAAGGATCGTTTGTTTTTTTTCTTCGAGATTTCGTGCAAGTTCTTCCTGCAGCTTTAAGCCAATGGCATCACCACGTTTTTTTGTCTTTTTATCTCGCAAATCAACAATTTCAACATCGGGTAAGGGTCTATTTTCAACCCTCTTAGCCATGGTGAGCAGCGAAAACTTCCCTTGTTCAGTTTTGGCAAAACTTGAGATTGCAGGAGTTCCTGAGCCAAGAATAACTACAGATTTATTAAAATGAGCCCGTAATATAGCAAGATCGCGTCCCTGGTATTGTAATCCTGTTGCCTGTTTATAGGCGGTGTCATGTTCTTCATCCACCACTATCAGGCCAGGACTCGCAAGAGGTGCAAAAACAGCAGATCTTGCACCGATTACAATCTTTGCTTTGCCACTGGCAGCCAAGCTCCACTGATCAAAACGTTCCCCTTGACTTAAACCTGAATGTAATAATACAACCTGGTCACCAAACCTGGAAACGAAATGGGCTTCCAGTTGCGTGGCGAGTGCAATTTCAGGAACGAGCACCAGTACATCCCGCCCTTGCTCCAAAGTTTTGGCAGTGGCTCGTAGATACACTTCTGTTTTTCCACATCCCGTGACCCCATGCAGTAAAAAAGTGTGAAATTCCTCTTTTTCAATTGCTGGCAGTATCTCTGAAAGAACCTGATTTTGTTCAGCACTTAACGTTTCAGGTTCAGGAAAGAATTGCAACGTCTCACCAAAGGGATTTCGGTACACACGACGTTGAGTCGAAGAAACCAACCCAAGTTCCTCAAGTTCCAACAAAGCCTTTGAGGCACCACTGTAACGTTTACGAATATCCCTTGCTGCAATGGTCTGCTGTCCCTGCTCCCTGGCAAGGATATCTATAGTAGAAAGGGCACGAGTAAGAGGTACACGCAGTTTTTCAGGAGTTCCGATATTTGCTAATCGTTGATAACACAGCTCACGTTTCTCTCCTGTCTTTGTTTCATCCAACACATCAACAATAGACACCATCCCATTGTTATTCCATTCTTCAACAAGCTTCTTACTACTTCGATCAGCTAAAACTTTTTTTGTAACTGCAGCACTCAGTTCTCCTTTGCCAAGCAACTTTTCCAGCCAATCGGGCGCACTCTTTTGAGCCTTCCCCCACGTTTTTAATGCTTCCACCCCGGTTGCTGTAACTCTGATTATCTTTCTATTTCTCTGAGTAAGGCCCCCCGGAAGGGCAGTCTTAATAACCTGACCAATGGGAAAATGATAATAATTTGCAATCCACCTGAAAAAAGCCACCAGATTCTGTGGGAAAATCGGTGTCTCGTCCATAAAACGAAGCACCGGAAGAATCCTGTACGTTACATCTTCTTCCGGCTGTAAACTTAGCACATACCCAGTAAGGCGCTGCCTGCCCATGGGCACAAGCACACGACGTCCAACAGGATCACCAACCTCTTCCATATCACAGGAATAGGACAGTGTATAGGATAGCGGGGCAGCAACCGCCACTTCAATTCGACTCATGGAGATTATCTCTTTTTCAATGACAGACAGGGTTTTCCCTTGTAGAAAAGCAATGATTTACAGTAAATTG
>JAOZLI010000372.1 GCA_029934915.1 Desulfocapsa sp.
AAAATCAGGCTCTGACCTCGGATCAGGCAGCTGCCAATGCCGTTTATAATTTTCTCATAGACCTGATGGGTGTGCAGCGTGCCCTGGGTGAATTTGTTACCTTTCTCCCAGAGGCGGAGCGTAAGGAATGGCTACGGCGGGCTGAAGAGTTTTGTCAGGTGGATTAGGCCTCTCAGGACAAATCCTTTATCCTGCCTGCATATTAATGTACTGATAATGTCAGGCCGTTGGCTATAAAATAACGGTTTCCAGGCGACCCGGTGGTGGTATAACGCAGCTTTTATCATTTTGCTGATGAGCAGACTCTTTTTTTACACATGATCGATTTATCTGTTTTACTCTTACAATAGGGATAACAAATGGAAACAACACCCATCTGGCTCGTTGATTCGGCCTGGATATCTTTCGCCTTTCTCTGCGGATTTCTGGCTCGCCTTGTCAAACTGCCGCCTTTGATTGGTTTCCTTGCAGCCGGATTTATTCTCAACGGCCTTGAGATCCGCCAGGGGCTGGAAGCACTGGAAGAAATGGCAGACCTTGGTGTAACCCTGCTGCTTTTTACCATCGGCCTGAAACTCGATATCAAGAGCCTGTTACGCAAGGAGATCTGGCTGGGCACTTCCATCCATATGCTGCTCACAACCATTGTTCTTACTGGTTTTCTGCTCCTGCTTGCCTTGACTCCGCTGATTAGCGGGCTGAATGCGACAACGGCTCTTCTTATCGGTTTTGCCCTCTCTTTTTCCTCCACTGTCTTTGCCATAAAGATTCTTGAGGATCGGGGTGAACTGAACTCTCTGCATGGTGTCACCTCTGTGGGGATTCTGGTTATGCAGGACATTATTGCAGTGGTCTTTCTTACCCTGTCAGCAGGTAAAATCCCCTCTGTCTGGGCTTTGGCTTTGCCCCTGCTCTTTTTCATCCGTCCTCTGTTCTTCTGGTTCCTTGACCGCACCGGTCATGGTGAACTCTTTGCCCTGTTGGGGCTCTTTCTTGCTCTGGTTGCCGGTGCAACCAGTTTTGAATTTGTTGGCCTGAAGGCAGACCTTGGGGCGTTGATTATGGGCATAATGCTCGGCACGCATCCCAAGGCCAGGGAACTGTCCTATACCCTGCTCGGCTTTAAGAACCTCTTTCTGGTGGCCTTTTTCCTCAGTATCGGTCTGTCTGGCCTGCCGGACGGGAAGACCCTGATCATTGCCTGTCTGCTGGCAGTTTTTCTGATCTTCAAAGGAGGACTGTTTTTCGTCCTCATGAGCCGCTTTAACTTCCGTTCCCGTACGGCCATGTTTACCTCCTTTGCCCTGGGCAATTACAGTGAGTTTGGCCTGATTGTCGCTGCCGTGGGTGTAAAAAACGGCTGGATAGAAAGCCAGTGGCTGGTTTTGATCGCTATTTCCCTGACCATTTCCTTTGTTATTGGAGCGCCGCTAAACAGCTCGGTGTATGCGCTGTATGCGCGGTTCAAGGAAAAGCTCAAGCGGTGCGAAAGTACAACCCGGCATGCAGCGGATCAACCCATTAAAATTGAAGCTGACGGCCTGATTTTCGGAATGGGACGTATTGGAACCAACGCCTATGATACGGCACAGCAGGAGTATGAGCGGGTTATCGTAGGTCTGGATAATAATCAGGAAACCGTGGATCGTCACTGTCAGGCAGGACGTAATGTAATCTTTGGCGATGCGGCTGACATTGACTTCTGGGATAAAATCAATCCCAACGATATCAAATTGATTTCTCTCTGTATGACGAACCACCAGGCCAATATTACGGCAGTGGAACAGCTGCAGAATTGCGGATATAATGGTTTTATCACCGCAACTGCACGTTATGATGAGGAGGAACGCGAGTTGAAAGAAATGGGGGTTGATTCAGTCTATAATGTTTTTGCGAATATCGGTTCCGCGTATGTTAAATATACCCGTGAGCAATACCTTGAAAAAACGCAGGAAATCTTATAGCCAATCTTGCTGTGCCGTCAACGTATTGTGAATTCTGTTTCCTGTATTACTGCTCTGCTGCAATACTCTTCGCGCCCAGGAGACTCCTGAAGATATTGCTCAAAGATTTTATCAGGCAAATATCAATGCTCTCATGGTTTTCACGTCGCAAGAGGGACTGAACTCGGGACATTACCGTTTTACTGATATTGGTATTAAAATGGATATCTACCACTTGCCATTCCTCTACCAACTCGATGTCGGTAATGAAATGATAAACATGTTTATGATGGGTAACGTTGGTTACAGCAGAGCTTTTGGCAATGAAGACATTAATATTGCAGCTTATCCAGAGTTATCTCACGAAAATCAAACCAACACCTACACAGGAGGGGCCGGCTTAGCCCAACTTTGTGCGAGTTATTCTCAAACTCCTCTGTAACGTGGAGTTCCTATTAAGCTAAAAATAATATATTA
>JAOZLI010000373.1 GCA_029934915.1 Desulfocapsa sp.
TCGAGGATAATATACTCCTTGTCGCTGTGATCAAGAAACCCGATTGGTCCCATTCCATCTATTACACTCACTGCCGCCGCACCAAAAAAATTCGCATCGGATGTCCCTTTCCTGATCTCAGTGCCAAACGGCTGTTTGAGTTCTTGTGCTGCTTCTTCAAGCACTTTTACCAGATATTTCTGGGCGTCACTGTTTTTGGCGGCTTCCCACAGAGGACGTTCTGACGTGATTTTAAGTGTTGAAACACAGCCGGGAACCTTTTCCTCGGCAACAATTGCATCGATGGCCTGACGGATTTCAGCTTCATGGGCACCATGGCTATAGCGAATATCAGAAGAAAGAACCGCACTCTGTGCAACGGTATTTCCTGCAATCCCTCCTCTTACCTTTCCAGCATTAAGATCAGTTCCCTGCCATCTGGAATTGAGTCCTTCGATGGCAAGAATCGTATGGGCGATCTCCTCAACCGCACTGGCCTTGGTCCCCACGAGATTGCCGGCATGCCCCTCAACACCACTCACTTGAATATCAAAACTCAGTTTTCCCCGGCGGCCGATGACGATTTCATTCCCGCTGCCGCCCGATTCTGATATCATTACGTGGGTGGCTTTCTCTGCAAGTTGTTCAAAAATGGGTCGTGAGGTTGGTGAGCCCCTCTCTTCATCACTGTTGATAAAGATGGTCAACGGCAATGAATCCAGCAATCCTAAAGAATACAGACATTTAACGGCATAGAGAAAAACCACCAGACCGCCTAGCATATCACCTGTTCCCGGCCCTATGCAGTGCTCACCGTCAATATGAAATTCCGGCAGATGGTCATAGGAGGTAAAGGTCGTATCCATGTGCCCTGCGAGGATGATAGACTTCTCCTCTTCATGGTTGGTGAACAGGAGATGGTCGCCAAAGGGAGCATTGTCCTTGATTTTTTTATACTCAAATCCCAGTTCGGAAAACTCCCGGCAGAAAATATCACCAACACGGTTGACTGCCGCCGCATTTTCCGAACCCGCTTTTTCGTCGATCAAGGACTTGAGGCATGCGGTGATTTCCTCGTGCCTGGAATCAACATAATCGATAATAGCATTTAACATATTAATACTCTGTCTTATCGTTCATTATCATATTTCATAACGTGCCCGCCCCAGGTTCTGAACAGCACCTGACCATCAACATTGGTGTTGAGGATATAGTTGGGATTCACCGGTGTTTTTCCACGTCCTGAGGGTGCGGTTATGATGTATGTGGGGATGGCAAGGCCACTGGTATAGCCGCGCAGGTATTCCATGATTTCCAGGCCATCTTCAATGTGGGCCCTGAAGTGGCGAATACCTTCAAGCTTCTTGCAGTGAAAGATATAGTAGGGTTTCACCCGGATCCTGAGAGTATCCTGCATCAACTTCTTCATGATATGCTTGTCAGCGTTGATGCCCTTGAGCAGCACTGTCTGATTTCCAACAAGGACACCGGCCCTGGTTAGTTTTTTAATTGCCGCCGCTGCAGTTTCGGTAATTTCCTTGGAGTGATTGAACTGGGTGTTCAGGAAGATGGTTCCGTGTTTTTCAAGCATTTCACAGAATTCATCGGTGATCCGCATGGGAAGAACCACTGGAGTTCGCGTCCCCAGTCTCTTGATTTCAACATGGTCGATGGCATCGAGTTCAGAGAGAATCCAGTCAAGGTAATCATCAGAGACCATGAGGGCATCACCGCCGGTGAGGAGGACATCACGAATTTCCGTGTTTTCCCGTATGTAATCCAGGGCTTCTTTGACGCTTTCCTTTGCGTAGCGGATATTCTCATGGCCGATGTCGCGACGGCGCAGACAATGCCGGCAGAACATGGAGCAGGCGTTGGTCACATTGATGATCAACCGATCCGGGTAGAGCCTCGTTATACAGGGGGCCGGTGAATTATAGAGGATGGTTTCAGGCTCTGTCACCACAGAGGGGTCAAGGGCCTCCTGGATACTGGGGATTGACTGCATGCGTACCGGGCAATTGGGGTCGTCCGGATCGATGAGACTTGCATAGTAGGGAGAGACCCCCCAACGTACATCTTTACCCACCTCTTCGATTTGTTCTTTTTCTTCGTCACTCAGTGGAAAAATTTTGGCTAGGGTTTTCACATCGCGAATCATATGTCTCACCTGCCACTTCCAGTCATTCCACTCCTCTTCACTCCCACCTAATACTGAAAGAATCTTTTTTTTCTGCTGCTCATTTTTCTCAGTAAGATCAAGACCACAGGGGATGTCCTTCTTTGCATCCAGATAATCCTGAATTGCCTCCTTGTACTCAACACATCTTGCAGCAGCAACTTTTCTTCCTTCTTCGGTAACACCCTTGGGGCCTTCTTTATCAATTTCCATCTGTTTTCCCTCCGGTAAGAGTTCGTTTTTCAATATTTGA
>JAOZLI010000119.1 GCA_029934915.1 Desulfocapsa sp.
GTATTCTTTAAATATGTAAACAAGGCTCCAGCAAAGGTCGCAGTTGAAAAATAGAACGTAAATATTTGACAAGGGTTCTCACCCTGCATCTCCAGCCTCCTGTTCGCTGAATGTTACATTCGGTAAGCAGGAGGTTTTTTTTGCTAAGCAAAACCGCAAGTAAAACATATAACCTGAGAGGTTACTATTACAGCACAACAACCACCAACCTTCCCAACCGTTCCTAATTCTTTCCCATGCACATAGCACAAGCTTTAATGAAAGTTGCTTCTTTTCCATACTTCCTGATGGACACAGATGTGAGGTGGTATAGAAAAATGTGGAGCCTTCAACTTCAATGTGCTTATTTCACATAACTGAAGTTTCCTGTAAAATTATACATGATTACCATCAAAGCTCAGGTAATTGTAAAATCGCAAAGTAGGAGTCCGCCCCTGCGGACGATTTTAGTTGGTATTACACACATTTTTCGTCCGCAGGGGCGGACTCCTACATGAAAATTAAGCCAAAACTGAGTTTCGATGGTAATCATAAAATTATATATCATAATTCCTACTCATCGTAAGCTACTTGTTTGTTGATCAGATGCCTGGAATCCAACAGCCTTTCAGGCTATTGCCCCTGACGGAATAGGCGGTGGTGATGGAATCTATGGTGCCATTTCATTAATTATATCGATAAAATGGCCTTTGACACGAAAAGTGGAATTCTGTATGGAACCGAAAGATATGAGGAGGGGGACTACACTTTACCCAATAGATACATCTGAGCCATCGCTACAGATCTGCCATTTTTTGATCGAGTATTGCCACTTGCCTGCGAACGGATGTATCATTTCGACACAACTCGGAAACAACCTTCACAGAGTGCAGCACCGTGGCATGATTTCGGTTAAAGGTTCGGCCAATATCACCAAGGGATTCTGTGGTGTGTTTACGACCAAGGTACATGGCAATCTGCCGTGGGAAGGTAATAATTTTCTTACGCGACTTTGAGCGAAGATCCTTATAACTCACATTAAATTCACGACCGATAAGTTCGCCGATAAGTGCAGTGGTAAGGTTTTTGGGAATACCGACAATATCAGCGACAACTTCTCTCACCATATCCATATCGACATGATCATTGCTGAGTGAGGCCTTCGCACGAAGCGCTAGCAATGCAGACTCTATACGACGGATATCGCCATGAATCTGTTGACTGATATAAGACACCGCTTCTTCATTCAAATCGACACCGCTTACAGCTGCCTTATTCTCAACAATACGATGCCGTGTGGCCAGATCGGGTGCCTGGATAGTGGTTACCAGTCCTGCTCCCATACGGGATTTAAACTCACTATCTATGCCTTTGAGTTCCCGTGGATTACTGTTTGCTGTCAAAATAACCCGTTTACCACTCTTTATAAGGGAATCCAACAACTCGTTAAGCTCTTCCTGGGTCTTTTTCTTACCCTTTAAGGTGTGAATATCTTCCACCAGCAGAAAATCACAATTATCATGATACCCAGCCTTAAACTGATCCATGGCACCCGCCTGAATACCTCGAACCATTTCAGAGGAAAACTGCTGGGCAGTTACATAACGAAGTCTGGTGGCAGGAGCCTCTTCTAAGAGGGTATGGGCAACGGCATGGGTGAGATGGCTCTTCCCAAGCCCGGTCGAAGAGTTGATATAGACACAGGAGCCAACGGTATCAACACCATTAATCAATGACTTACAGGCAGACTCAGCAAGAAGATTTGACTCACCCACCATAAAAGCATCAAAAGTATAACGGGGATGCAGGGAACGTACAACGGAACGTCTCTCGGGAATAGTGGGCAGACGAAGCTGTCCTTTGGGGGCTGCCACAGGAAGCGCAACATTTTCTTTATCACAAAGCTGAACTCTGCAGGAAGATCCGCTTAGCTCATTAACCTTGGCTTGAATAAGAGACAAATGTGTACGTTCAAGGTGAGCTCTGTAAAATCTGTCAGGACAGGCAAGTCGAATTTCCGCCTCATCTGCACGAACACACTCAAGGGGCTCCACCCACAGAGAGTAAACAGCCTCTCCCATACTTTCTTTCAACACAGCTTTTGTCTTATTCCACACCATTCATTTCCCTCGACACAACAATTTTGGCAACTAAAATGGGCCAGAATCGCCTTTTACACACGTTTTAAATAATTCAACGATAGATTAGTACCCGGCGGAACCGGGAACCACGAAAAGAAGAACCAGATTGTATTTCTTCTTTCAAAATGGGATACGTGGTGCAATTCAGCACCGCCATTCATGCGGGGGAATTAACTGCATTTTACATTTATGGTCAAAGGCGGTGAGGGCAAATTTTCCAAGGAGTACCACAGATTATCTCCTCCACCCCAGACTGCCCAGCAAATAAGAGTTTACGCCCTGCGCTCACTCTAGATCCGCTATTTACGGGCAAGAACGAAACTGTCATCAAACTGCTGTTATTTTCATAGCTTAGTGAGGGAAACCAAGAGTTATTAACAAATTTTCATTTTACTTTAACTCGACATATTTGCATTTTACTAGACGTATCAACTATAATCTCAACATCCCTCACCAGCCGCACCAAGGCGCTCGCAATATCACTGACTAGCGCCATTTTGGAGAAAAATCATTTTTTCTTTTTTTTCGCCCCTGTAATTTATATCCCATCAATGATTTTATTAAAGGTTGCACTGGGACGCATGGCACTCGATATTTTTTCAAATTCAGGCATAAAATACCCGCCAAGATCTACAGGCTGTCCTTGGCAGGAAATCAATTCCTCAGCAATAACTGATTCATTTTCACCGAGCACTTGGGCAATCTTTGAAAATTTCTCCTGTAACTCTGTATCTTCAACCTGTGCTGCCAACACCTTTGCCCAGGAAAGGGCCAAATAAAAATGACTGCCGCGGGTATCAATTTCACCAACTTTACGGGATGGAGACTTTTCACTCTCAAGAAAATCACCAATAGCCTGATCAAGCGTCTTTGCAAAAAGTGCGGCCTTTTCATTCTTATAGGTTGCGGCGATATGTTCAAATGAGGGAACCATGGCACAGAATTCACCCAATGAATCCCAGCGTAAATGTCCCTCTTCCACAAACTGCTGCACGTGCTTTGGTGCTGAACCTCCCGCACCGGTCTCAAACAATCCGCCACCATTCATAAGCGGCACGATGGAAAGCATTTTGGCACTGGTACCAAGTTCCAGAATAGGAAAAAGATCGGTGAGATAGTCACGCAGGACATTGCCGGTAACAGAAATGGTATCTTCTCCCTTGCGAATGCGCACAAGTGATTCACGCATCCCTTCAACAGGAGTCGTTACACGCACGTCCAGACCCGTAAGATCGTGGGCAGGAAGATACTGTTCGACCTTAGCAATAATTTCAGCATCATGTCCGCGACTGGGATCAAGCCAAAATAACGCTGGGGCACCAGTGGCACGAGCTCGATTGACCGCAAGTTTCACCCAATCCTGAATGGGGGCATCCTTGGTCTGACACATTCTGAAGATATCGTTTTCTTCGACCTTTTGCTCAAGCAGTGTCACACCGGCACTATCGACAACCCGTATAACACCATGAGCCGGAGCCTCGAATGTTTTATCGTGAGAACCGTACTCTTCAGCTTTTTGAGCCATAAGCCCGACATTTGCAACACTGCCCATGGTTGCCGGATCAAAGGCTCCATTTTTCTGACAATCAAGTACAACTTCCTGATAAATAGTAGCGTAGCATCGATCAGGTATCATGGCATTGGTGTCGTGAAGTTTATCATCAGGCCCCCACATTTTTCCACCATCACGGACAACCACAGGAACAGAAGCATCCACAATAATATTATTAGGAACATGGAGATTTGTAATTCCCTTACTGGAATCAACCATGGCAAGTTCACAACCCGACTCATAGCACGCCATAATATCTACTTTGATGGCCTCTCTCTGCTCTTCAGGCAATGTTTCTATGCGTTCATAGACATCGGCCAAGCCATTATTCACATTCACACCAAGCCCCGCCAGGACGTCAGCATGTTTCGCAAAAACATCCTTGTAAAAAACGGAAACACAGTGGCCAAACATGATCGGATCGGAAACCTTCATCATGGTGGCTTTTAAATGAAGGGAGAGAAGTACCCCATCGTCCTTTGCGCTTTGAATCTGTGCAGCAAAAAATGCACGCAATTTTTTCACATTCATTACAGACGAATCAATAACCTCACCTTCAAGAAGCGGGATTTTTTTATTTAAGACAGTCACCGTTCCGTCATCAGCCACACATTCAATACGTACGTCACAGGGTACGGCAACAGTGGCAGACTTTTCACTGGCATAAAAATCACCATCGTCCATATGACTAACCCTGCATTTTGAGACCTCAGGCCACGGTTTCATCATGCGATGGGGCTTCTTCTGACCAAAGCGTTTCACGGAGACCGCTGCACGCCTGTCAGAATTCCCTTCACGCAGGACAGGATTGACTGCACTGCCAAGGACTTTCGCGTACCTGACAAATATTTCTTTTTCCGCTTCCGTTGCAGGCTCGGCAGGATAATTCGGAATATCGTACCCTTTATCCTGCAGCTCTTTAATTGCGGCAATCAATTGTGGGATGGAAGCGCTGATGTTCGGCAGCTTAACAATATTAGTTTCGGCTATTTTTACTTTTGTACCAAGCTCACTCAAATCATCAGCTATCTGCTGTTCGCTACTAAGGTTTTCAGGAAAATTTGCTATAATACGACCAGCCAGAGAAATATCCTTTTCAATTAGAGAAAACCCAGCTCCTTTAGTAAAAGCCTGTAAAACGGGTAACAACGAATAGGAGGCCAGAGCTGGCGCCTCGTCGATTTTGGTATAAATGATTTCCTGAGTGGTCATAAAAACTCCTTGGTTATGATATATATGTTAATGTTTTTTAAGGGTCGGTGAAAAGAAACCAGGTGCATGATTTTTACAAAACGAACAACACAAACAAAAGAACGCACTATAGTACATTTACAGTTCTAAAGCCATATTTGTTGTAGGAGTGGAAAACATCGACTTACAACTTGCTGTTCTGCAAGTATTATTATAAACTTTACAAAACAGCTATGACCTCCGAGGATCTCACAGTAAAGAACGCGTATACATTATATTTATGATCAACTTTTTAACCAAAATTTCACAGAGCAAATCAGTCCTTGATGCCACTCTGCTAACGCCACAAGGTGATCTGCTCTTTTATCGACACCAGACAAAACAAGGTACCATCGAAGGGGAAAAACTCACAAACTGGCGTGAGATCACGGACAATTTCGAGGCGTTAGAACAAGCAGATTTCTATTTTGCCAACGGTCATTATTATATACAGACCACAGGAATTGGATATCTGATAATTGGAATGACTGGCAGGGATAAGCTTAAAGAAATAAAAACTGCCTGTCAAAATGTGCAGGGGAAATTATCCAGTCCGCAACTATGTAAAAAGATTCTACTCAAAATGCTGGTGGATGCATCGCCACCCTTCAAGCCTGAGATTATTAAAGCACTCATGAGTCATATGGATCATGAAGTAGCTAAAATGATCGCCGCACTTCTTTGGGAAGACAGCATCTATACTGACAAGGATCGAGCCTCCCTTTTGCTTGTTACCTGCCAGGCACTGGGGCACTGTGCATTCCACGAAGCAATAGCCAGCCTGAAAAATCTATTAAGCAAGCATAAAAGCCAGACTATCACTCTCTCTCCCGTCGTAACACAGGCAGCTGAACTCTCTCTACGGCAACTTGCAAAGGCGAAAATAAAAGGCGTAAAACCACAACAAAACAGACCTCAGGGCGTGCAAACACCAACGCCTGCAGCAACCGCTCCGGCATCCCCCAAAAAAGATCCACAAAAGTTATCCGGGCATACATTACCCAAAGGAACACAAATCATAGCACTTGCCCAGGGGGGGAAAAAACGTGAGGCGGTTGTCCTGGCAATGCAGTTAATCGAACACTGTGCTCAAAAACAGCAATTTGACATGGCAGATCAATATCGAGACCTGCTTATGGAGGTGGACTCGTCAGCGTTAATGGAAATTATACAGGCAGCAGAGCTCCTGGAGAATGCCAAGAAAGCGGCCATTAACGAGAAACATTTTATCACCTGGAAGGATCTATCGGAAGCTCTGGCCACGGATGAATTCATTTCGCTGTATCATGCGATGCAGCACAAAAATTATCCCAATGGCACCGTCATTGTCGAAGCCGGACAACGGCTATCGACCCTGTTTTTTATAGATGATGGGCACGTCCAACTCTTTGCACTGAGCAGCAACGGTCAAGTTCCTTTAGTCAGACTCTCCAAAGGCCAGATCTTTGGTACAGAAACTTTTTTCGAAATCTCTGTCTGGACAATTAAGGCCGTGAGTTTAGGCGCCAAAACATCTCTCCTCTCACACAAGAAATTCCACGCCCTCAAAGAAAGACACCCCGGACTTTCCGCAAAACTCCGCACATATTGCACGCAATCTCAAACAACGAGTACTCTTTTCAGACAAACAAAACGCACAAGAAGGGAATTCCCACGAAAAAAAGCTTCCGGGAATATTCTCTTTACTGTCCTCGATAAAACCGGGAAAGAAAGAAGTGCAGATGGCAAGGGTACACTCCTGGACATTTCAAAAGGTGGACTTTCTTTTTCTCTGCATGCATCAAAAAAGAAGAGTGCAACGAATCTTTTCGGGCTAAAAATAAGGGTAAAATTTATAGACAGTGCAGGAAAGTTTATATCTGTCAATGATGGCACTATCATGGCAGTACGAGAATTCAATGTACTTGGAAAAGAATACTCTATACATATCAAATGTGACAAAAAAATTAATCTATCAGAAATACGCCAGATGAGTAGCTACGAGGTTGAGCACTAAGGACTCGACAATAAATAACTTAGACTTTCTTATTCGTAAATGTGCCGCAGATTCAGTCTGTTTTTTATTTTCGAGTTCTAAGATTTGCGGTATAACAATTGAAAAATTTTATCAAAAAGAGAAGCTGACACTGCCCCCTCAATAACAGTTTGCCGGGAAGGAAGTATAATAGTTTTCATATTTCCACCTTTATGAATAAAGGCTGACTGCAGCTCCCCGAATCCAGACAATTCTGATATTGCCGTCAATCTTGTTATAACATTTTTTATTTTCACATCCGGCAAGTGAATCCCGGGTGCTGGCCCCGCCCCTTTTTCTTCTTCTATCAGCTTTTTAAGCTTTCCCACAGAAGATGACGGATTCTCCATACCTGCATTAAATTCTTCAGCCTCATCTTTAAGCCCAACAGCTTTCAAAATAATCGCCTGCAAATCACTGTTGATGGCATTGTCTAGTAACGGACAATCATTTCTAATAAAAACGGTCACGCTATCCCAACCGAACAAACAATAGGTGGCCTCAAGCCCTTTGAATTCACCAATCCTTGCATCAAGTAACTCCCCTTCAGCAAAATATAAAACCCCTCCCTGATCCGACTTTTCATCAAGCAATCGAATGCTGCAGGTCTTTGCCTCCATTTCCATTAGCTGTAAAAATACAGGAGGAGAAACATTGTACATAACTCCCCCCTCCGCTTCTATGCGCAAAGAGGACAGGATAAATTCGGATAAATCAGCTGCAAGATAGGGCTTTTCCAAAAAGCCAACGGCCCCGGTTGATTCAACGAGCTGTGGCATCTGGGCATTGGCCTTTTCAGAGATCAGAACCACAGCAACATCCGGGTATTTCTTTTTGATATGAACAAACAGGCTCATTCCATCCATCCGAGGCATAACCAGATCGATCACAACCAAAGAATAGTATGACTCTTCAAGTTTCTTTAAAGCCTCAAATCCATCGTTTGCAGTCGTCAGCGTATACGTGGTCCCCA
This sequence comes from Desulfocapsa sp., assembly GCA_029934915.1. GTDB lineage: Bacteria > Desulfobacterota > Desulfobulbia > Desulfobulbales > Desulfocapsaceae > Desulfocapsa. The sequence goes on from JAOZLI010000119.1 coordinate 7,890, forward strand.
CCTCCGCTAGCTGGCTTTCCATTACCCGCTGCAATACTTGATCATCATCAACAAACAGAACTTTC
>JAOZLI010000120.1 GCA_029934915.1 Desulfocapsa sp.
GACACCATAACAAAATCGCCATCCACATCCACAAGCTCAATATCGCCGCCATCTTTCTTGAGGGCTGGTTTGATCTCACGCTCGAGAACTTCTTCTATTTTTTTGATTTTCTGGAGAGTGGTCATACGTTTAGGGCCATCAACCTGCACAGGCACCACTGGTATTTCGTTGATGGTCGCCTGCAGAATATCGCGTAACTTATCTTCACATTTTCCGCAACCACCACCAGCTTTGGTAAAGTTGGTGATTTCTTCAACAGATCGCAAATCTGATTCTTTAATGGCACGAATTACTTCGAAATCAGTTACACCAAAACACTCACAAACGACCTCGCCTTCAGCCATGGGTAAAATGACCCCACGATAATCAGCGATGGCAGCCTCAAGGGCTTCCCGTCCCATAACCGAACAGTGCATTTTCTCTTTGGGCAAGCCACCAAGAAAATCAGCAATATCATCATTTGTTATTTTTTCCGCCTCATCCACGGTCATGCCTTTCACCATAATGGTCAAGGCTGAGGAGGATGCAATGGCAGATGCACAACCAAATGTCTTAAACTGGGCATCAGTGATCACTTCATTTTCGTCTATAGCCAGGGTAAGTTTTAAGGCATCACCGCAGGCGAGAGAACCAACATCACCAATACCACTTGGATTTTCAATTTCCCCAACATTTTGAGGATTCAGGAAGTGTTCCTGAACCTTTTCTGTATATTCCCACATGATTTACTCCCGATCAGTATTATTTTATATTTCAACCCTGGGGCTGAATTTTATTTTTAAATGTTCAGGTACTTTAATACTGAAGAGCTAAAAAGCAATGAGCAAAGAATATTATATTAGGCCGATCTCTTCGAGCATCCCCTTTGCAGCCAGGACAAGGGCCACTGTTCCGCTTTGCGTTCGGGATTCCACATAAAACCGAACTTTAGGCTCTGTCCCGGATGGCCGAATCATTAACCAGGAGCCGTCATCAAAAATCATTTTACGACCATCGATATCAATCACTTTGGTTATTTGCTGTTTAGTATCTCCTACGGTGACATCTACACCAACATCATATTTCTCAAGTTTTGCCAGCATTGCGGTGAGCTCTTCACCCTTGGCACTCACTGGCAAGCCATCACGATCAGGGTAATATGCACCAAATTCATCCTCGATTTCAGCGAGGTAATCACCAAGATTCTGTTTTCTGGTAGCAACCATATCAATGGCAAGCAGTAAACCTATATAGGCATCTTTTTCAGGAGTATGGCCAATAATTGAAATACCATCAGACTCTTCAAAGGTGACCAGAGCCTTGCCGATAACAGGTTTAAACTCTTTAAACCCCACCTTGGGTTCAAAGGTCTCCTCACCAAAAACATCCGCTAAACGATTGGCAAGGTTAGATGTGGCAACAGTCTTGGCCACCATTCCTTTTTTCCCTTTGTTTTCATGAAGGAAATGATAGGCCATAGCACCAAACTGATTCATGCTGATTTCCACCTTTCCATCTGTAAAACGTATCCTGTCACCATCCGGATCAATTATCGCACCAATTTTGAAGGATTCTTTTCTTGCTGCAAGCGTGGTCATTACTCCCTGTATGTTTTTTGAAGAAGGTTCCGGTGCTATCCCGTTAAAGGTAACATCGGAATTATCACGCAGAGAGATTAGACGATCACTCTCAATATTTTCAAATAAAGAAGCGATATGAATTCTAGATGCACCATGCACTGAATCAATTGCCACCACCATTTCTTCATCTTTGGCAAAATGTTTTAATATTTCATCATACTGCACGCCATGAACGGACTCATTTTTCCGTACAAGACTTTTCCAGGTAGCCAGCGCATCAAATGGTTGTACGTCATCACGATCCGCCGCTGAACAGACAGGTTTATCAAGACGCGCAAGCGGAGTACTGCCAGCCTTAACAATTTCCTGCGCTTTGGCCGTAATTCTACCTGTAAGTTCTGCAGCAGCAGGACCTGCATCAGCTGCATTATACTTAAACCCAGCGTATTCAAGAGGGTTATGAGACGGAGTAAGGTTTACAGAAAAGGCAGCACCAAGTTCCAACACTGCAGCCGAGAGAACACCAGTGGTACATTCACCTGCATAATGGACAACAAAACCAGCTTCTCTAAGTACTTCTGTCACTGCTCCCGCAAGTATTTCACCACCAAAACGATTATCGAAACCCAGCACACAACCTCTGGATTTCGCTTCTTCAAGACTTTCTACACCCAGAAGTGCAGCAATGTCAGGTTCTGTATCTGCAGCAAAATAAAGATCAACAATAGCGGCCGTCACAAAGGAAACAGAACGAACCGACAGATCCTTACCAATCATGCCACGCCATCCGGATGTTCCAAACTTCACAAGAGATTGTGGAGGATTTTCATTACAGATAATTTCATCCATCACCAGGGCATACACATGGTCTATGGATTTTTGCCACTGTTCCCCCTCCTCATTACGTAACCGAACCAGTTCTCTAATGAGGCAAAAATAATCACTGTTCTGATGCTCTTTTCCAATATTGCATTTTTGGTACAACGCTTTCATTGTTTCATTTTGAGACATTTCTGATTCCTCATCTTGCTGTTATTAAAAAAGGGCTGGGAAACTTTTATTTGAAAATGGTATCACACTTTTAGCACCAGTCCTAGATATTCATTTCTCCTTCACAATAATAATAGCAAATCGCCGAAGAACAATTTTATTTACATATATCATCAATTTTTTTTGACTTTCATCCCGCATCCTTTTATATAGAGTTAGAAAATTTTGTTCACACGCACGAGACAAATTCCCAAAAATGACTTTGTCCCACAATATTTTAATCTCTGCAGGAGAAATAACGATGGCTAGCAGTCACGACAAAGAATTAATTCTATGGTTTGACGATATCGGCATTGATGATGTCCCTCTGGTAGGTGGAAAAAATGCTTCACTTGGTGAAATGTATCAGCACCTCACCTCAAAAGGAGTTGCCGTTCCCCATGGATTTGCCATCACTGCCTATGCATATCAGTATCTCCTCAAAGCTGCTGGCGTTGAGCAGGATATTCGCGACGTCCTTGCTGATCTCGACACCGAAGATATGGCAAACCTCGCTGAACGTGGTGAAAAATGTCGTAATATCATCCGTAATGCAGAATTCCCTGATGACCTTCGTGAAGCCATCATCGAAGCTTACAAGGTAATGGAAGGGCAATATGGTGAGAATTGTGATGTGGCTGTTCGTTCTTCTGCCACCGCTGAAGATCTGCCAGATGCATCCTTTGCCGGCCAGCAGGAAACCTACCTGAATATTCACGGCTATGACGATATTATCCAAAACTGCCGCAACTGTTTTGCATCCCTGTTTACTAACCGTGCAATCTCCTACCGTCAACATCAGGGCTATGGCCAATTTGATGTCTATCTTTCCATCACCATCCAAAAGATGGTACGATCTGACTCCGCCTCTTCCGGTGTTCTCTTCACCATCGACACCGAATCCGGATTCAAAGACGCCTGTTTTATCACCGGCGCCTGGGGCCTTGGCGAAAACGTTGTTCAGGGTGCAGTAAACCCTGATGAATACTACGTCTACAAGCCAAAGCTAAAAGAAGGCAAACGCCCTATCGTTGGGAAGAAAGTAGGATCTAAAGAGATCAAAATGATCTATGACAATGATCCTTCCACACCTGAGCCTGTCCAAAACATCGATACCACTGAAGAAGAGCGTAATTCTTACGTTATCAGCGACGATGAGATTCTTAAACTTGCCGAATGGGCCTGCATCATCGAAGACCATTATGAAAAAGGAATGGATATCGAATGGGCCAAGGATGGCGACGGAGTAAACGTTGGGACAGGTGAGTTATTCATCGTTCAGGCTCGTCCTGAGACCGTTCACTCTCAAGCTAACAAAGGCATGATGGAAACCTACAAGCTTCTGGAAACCGGAAAAGTGCTTGTTGAAGGTTTGGCCGTTGGTGCAAAAATTGGCCAGGGTGTCGCCCATTGCATCGATGACGTTAAAGATATCGGAACCTTCAAAAAAGGCGAAGTCCTTGTTACCGACATGACAGATCCCGACTGGGAACCAATCATGAAGATCGCAGGTGCCATTATCACCAACCGCGGTGGACGTACCTGCCACGCTGCTATCATCTCCCGTGAGCTTGGTATTCCATGTGTTATCGGAACAGCTGACGCCACTGAGCATATAAAGACCGGCATGGAGATCACCGCATCTTCTGCTGAAGGTGAAACTGGTTTTGTTTATGATGGTCTGCTTAAATTTGAAATTGACAGACAAGACCTTGGCAACCTGCCTGAGACCAAAACCAAAATTATGATGAACCTCGCCATTCCGGAAAAGGCATTCACCGAATGTCAGATCCCTAATGATGGTGTTGGGCTTGCCCGTGAAGAGTTTATCATTAACTCTCATATCGGACTTCATCCTCTAGCGCTCTACAACTATGAAGAGCTGAAAAAATCTGACGATCCCGTGAAAAAAGAGATCGTTGCCAAGATTGATGCCAAAACCGGTGCTTACACCGATAAACGTCAGTTCTTTGTTGATAAAGTAGCTGAAGGTGTTGGTCGTATCGCCTGTGCCTTCTACCCCAATGATGTTATTGTTCGTCTCTCTGATTTCAAGAGTAACGAATATGCAAACCTTACTGGTGGTACGCTTTATGAACCAAAGGAAGAGAACCCTATGATCGGCTGGCGTGGAGCTTCCCGTTATTACGATCCAAAATATCGTCCTGCCTTTGAGCTTGAGTGTGCTGGCCTGTTAAAAGCTCGTAACGAAATGGGACTGGACAATATCAAACTGATGGTTCCATTCTGCCGTACCCCCGAGGAAGGCAAGAAAGTCATCCAGGTGATGAAAGAATGTGGTCTGGTACAGGGCGAGAATGGACTTGAACTCTACGTTATGTGTGAGATTCCAAGTAACGTTATCTCTGCTGATGCCTTTGCAGATATCTTCGACGGTTTCTCCATCGGATCCAACGATCTTACTCAGCTGACCTTTGGACTTGATCGTGATTCCGGGATCATCGCAGGAATTGCCGATGAGCGTGACGAAGCCGTTAAAGATATGATCCGCATGGTTATCAAAACCGCAAAACGTCGTAAGAAGAAGATCGGAATTTGTGGTCAGGGACCATCTGATTTCCCTGAATTTGCAACCTTCCTGGTTGAACTTGGAATTGATTCCATGTCTCTTATTCCAGATACCGCCATTAAGACCCGTCTGGCAGTACACGAGAAAGAGAAAGAAATGGGTATTGCACCCTGATAGTTTAGAGTTATAGCTGTAAACGCAAAAAGGCCCGATTCCAGAAATGGAATCGGGCCTTTTTTTTTACCTAAAAGCCTACAGCCTAAAAAACTATTTACCTGCCTTTAGCGGCTTTGCTTCATCAATAAGCATCACCGGAATATCATCCCGAATCTCATAGACCAATTCACACTTCTCACACACCAAACCATCTTTCGCCTCATTGAGCACTACCGCTTCCTTACACTGCGGGCAAGCCAAAATATCAAGTAATTCCTGACTAATCATTTCTAATATCCTTTATTAATTTTCAATCCAGCAGATCGCCGTCTTCCCATACACCTTCTAACACCTTCCCATCAGGATAGGTCATACTTCCATTGCCATTAGACATACCGTCCAGCCACTCACCTTTGTAAACTCTTCCGTCTGGCCAGGTCATGGCACCAACACCTTCCATAAGATTAAAAGCCCACTGGCCGCTATAATTTTTGCCATCAGGAAAACTCATATCGCCTTTTCCGCTCCTGGAGCCCTCTTTCATCTCACCTTTATATTCTCCACCATCAGGATACAGCATGGTTCCCTGACCATCTGGAGCTTTATTACGAATAGTACCGCTGTAATGGGTACCATCAGACCACTCATACACACCTTCTCCATTTACACAGTCTCCTTCGAGACAACCAGCGTAACTTGGCCCGGCAAGAGCGAAAAGGAGACAAACAGCCATCGTAATATTTTTCATATTTTCGTTTCCTGTTACAGGGTTACATATTTCCAAATCTTAAGTTACAGCTACATTACATTGAGTGTATCATTAATTATTTTTTTTTTCATGGCAAAAGCAAAGGGGTGCGTTCACACCTAGACTGCATCCTTTATACGTGGTACATTCACGAAAATTCACATTTAAAAGGATACCAAAAGATGCAAAACACAATAGGTTTTATAGGTGGTGGGCAGATGGGAGAGGCCTTAATTAAAGGTCTAATCCACTCAACACTCTACACAAAAGAAAATATATACGTTGTAGAACCCGACCAGAAACGTCGAGACTATATGACATCCACTTATGGAATTAATGGTTTCGAAGAAAGCACGCCCCTCTGGGAAAATTGTGCTACGGTCATACTTGCGGTCAAACCACAGATCATGGGTATCGTGCTTGCAGCCAGTAAAGAACATGTTTCGCCAAGACATCTGATCATTTCCATTGCCGCAGGTCTTCCCATTTCTTTTTATGAGCAGGGACTTGGCCGAGATGACTGTAAAATTGTCCGTGTTATGCCCAACACCCCTGCCCTTGTCCTTGAAGGAGCATCAGGCCTCTGCGGAAACAGCAATGTAAGTCAGGACGAATTGCTGCAGGCGAAGGAAATATTCAGTAAAATTGGTAAAGCTGTTATCCTCCATGAACAAGCAATGGATGCCGTAACCGGACTTTCTGGATCAGGCCCCGCCTATGTCTTTACCTTTGCAGAGGCAATGATTGATGCGGGTATAGAACAAGGCCTTCCTCGTCCCACAGCCGAGACACTCGCTCTGCAAACGCTGCTTGGTTCAGTAAAACTACTTATGGAAAGTGGAAAGCATCCTGCAGAACTCCGTGCCATGGTGACATCACCAGGCGGCACCACCATTGCCGCGCAGCATGTTTTAGAACGTAGTGGATTCAAAGGAATTATTATGGATGCAGTTGCCGCAGCGGTTACCCGTTCAAAAGAGCTTGGAAAGAACTAAGTGGTTTCCCTGTCAGAATCATTTCGCAGCAAGCGTAAATTCACCCTGAAACATGTGGGAATAATCTGCAAAAAAAATCACAGCCCTGCAGATAAACTTGCCACAACAATAGCTGATAAACTTACCAGGCAGAACATTCGATACTCTGTCAACCAGATAGCGAACGACCAGGACATGCTGATTATTCTAGGCGGTGACGGAACCCTCCTTCATGTGGCAGATCAGGCGGCCAACTTTGGTATCCCCGTATTTGGAATCAACATGGGGAACCTCGGTTTTCTAACAGAACGAACAGAACAGGAAGCACTCACTGCCGTTGAAGAACTGCTTACAGAAGAGGTAACCGTCGAAAACCGCATGATGCTGAAGGCATCCTTAACAGAACCAGGAAAAGCCAAAAAATCCCGTTTTGCCTTAAACGAAGTAGTAATCAACAAAGGTACTCTTGACCGGATGCTGGAACTCTCAACCCATGCCAACCAGGAATATATCAACACTTACAAGGCAGATGGCCTGATTTTTTCCACACCCACCGGTTCAACGGCCTACAACCTTTCAGCTGGCGGACCACTGGTATATCCTGGTCTTGCCTGTATTCTGGTAACACCCATCTGTCCTTTTATGCTGAGCTCACGACCGGTACTACTCCCGGCCGAAAGTCGTCTGCAGACAAAATTACAAAATGGCAAAAAACAAAAAGCTCAAGTCATAGTTGACGGACAGGCAGCATGGGACATGAACGAAAACAGTTGTCTTACACTTGAAACAGCAAAACAACCGTTACAGCTTATCGTCTCGCCCCATCGGGATTATTTTGCCATCCTGAGAAACAAACTTCACTGGGGAATTGGCTCAAAAGGAAAAAACTAATCTGCTACCCATTATTTGTAGTTGTTCATACTCAATCTGACTGTTTTGTAAATAGGG
>JAOZLI010000374.1 GCA_029934915.1 Desulfocapsa sp.
TGTTGTCGTTCTGTTTATCCTACCGGATTTTTTCCAAATTAAAATACGTCAATCTTATAAAAATTATCTGATTAAACTACTTTTATAACAACCACTCGCAAGCTCGTGGTCGTAGGTTTTTTAAGGCATGAGGAGAGCAGCGAATGAGGGGCTCACCCACCTCTGTGTATTGTCAGGACAAAAAAAGGGAGCCCGAAGGCTCCCAGGAGGCAATATTCGCCGCCCTCATTCCGGTTATCCCTTGACAAGTTGCTCCTCAGCAGAGCTCGTCTCCGTTTCACCGGAACCTCTATGTTCCTGTTAATATAATACTATCCTGTTTCCTCCACTGCTTTCTGGATATGTTCTGCCGTAACTTCCTGTACCTGCTGCAAAGCCGCAATATTGAGTGAAAGATGCGCTAACAAGTTGATTTTACGAGGCAGCCCATTGGTTGCCTGGAAGAGTGCTTCCAGAGCAGACTGTGAAAAAAGTTCCATCTGGGTGCCGGCCAACTCAAGCCGATGTTTCAAATACGGGTGCAGTTCTTTTCTTTTCAGACCAGAGATATGATAGCGAACCACAATTCTCTGTGCCAAAGGTTCATGCACTGACAGGGACAACCTTCGCCTCAACTCGGCCTGACCAACAAAGATCATGCAGAGCCGATTCTGAGAGTCCATCTCGTAATTGGTCAATAACCTGAGATTCTGCAACACATCATTTCTGAGGTACTGGGCCTCGTCAATAATCAGTATCGGCCTGATTTTAGATTCCAGGCATAAACGTTCTACTTCCTGACGGATGGAACGGAAGAGCGCTGCCAGGCTCCGCTCAGTGGTAAGTCCCATTTCCCAGGCAATAGACTTGTAAATATCCGTTACATTGCCGGTGGTCAGTGGAACATAAAATACCCGGTACATCCCGGTGTGCAGAGACACAGCAACTTTACGGCAGATGCTGGTTTTACCACTGCCAACCTCTCCTGTGACAAGCCCGATACCGCGTAGATCCAACAGATATTTGAGCCGTGCTTCCAGTTCCTCGGCAGCCAGTGAACCGAAGAGCTTGTCCGGTTCGAGATCTTTTTCAAAAGGATGATGCGCCAGACCATAGAACTCTCTATACATTACTGTCCTCCTTATCTTTCTTTGCCTTGACCATCTTGCTGAAGGCCATTGTATGTTTTGGTATATTTTCTTCCTTCACTGGCCTTTTTTCATCCGTATCCTTCTGTTGTACTTCCTCAATGGCGCTGGAGGGACGCTCCCGTTTAACAAAACAATTGGCATAGGTGTCAACGAGCTTTGCCTCATGGGAAAAATGTCCGTTATGGCAGACCTTAATCACCTTTCCCTGATCCGCCGGGTTGTATCGCAGAGTAATGGTTTCACCGACCAGTGAAGCATCTATTTCATAGGCCATTCCGTTCAGACTGACGGTGCGGTCTTTCTGTACTTTGCGCTTTGCTTCAAAGAGAAAAAGATCATTCAAATCAATACCAGGCTCTATGTACCTGACTCGCTCTCCTGTTCTGGCCCAGCGATCAAGCGGTGTTTCTCCCAGAATACGATGAGGCGAACGATGGTATTCCATCTCAACGTAACTCCACAAGGCCCGGTTGATTGCCGCAAGGCTCTCCAGGTTCTCTTTCGACAGCATGGGAAGAAACTGCATCCGCACAGTACGAAACCACCGTTCGATTTTGCCTTTGGCTTCAGGGTGATAGGGTCTGGCATGGATCAAGGTAATGCCGAGTTTTGCGCATACCAGAGATAAATGGAGGGAGCGAAAGGCTGAACCGTTATCGACAAACAGCCGCTGGGCGATACCTCTACGCAGGACAGACTGTTTGAACACCTCCATAAAGGCGGCAGTATTCTCGGAAAAGGCAAAGGCCGCATACAGGATAACCCTGGTTGCGTCATCAATCAGGGCGATAAGGTATGTTTTCTGCTTTCTACCATGTTTGTTTTTAACTGCCGGGCCGTGCATTACATCGCTCATGCACAGTTCACCGGCATGTTCATAGGCAAAACAGCGATGATCTTTACTTGCAGATGTTTTCTTCTTGTTTAAACCGTGCCGAGAAAACAGTTTATAAACTGTGGACTCGGGTAAACGGATAGTCTCGGCTACCTGGCCGGATGCTCTGACCTTTTTTATGACCAGGGGAACGGTAAGCTCTGGCTCTTCTTCTTTGATTGTCAAAAGCAGGTCAGCGATTTCACAGGGCATCCTTCTTGCCTTCCCTTTATCAGAGCGTTCCTTGGGCAGCAGCGCTTCAAATCCACCCTTGCGGTATTTTTTCAACCACGATCTGATTGTTTCTTCAGTTACCTTTGTACGCCTGGAACCAGGAATGGAATAGTCTTGATCCGCTTTCTTTTTAAT